>JBNLCD010000171.1:0-9969 GCA_050303635.1 Anaerolineae bacterium | reverse complement strand
ATTAACAACTTCCAATTGATTGGTAAGATCTTGCACTGCGGGCAACGGTTCATCGCGATAGGAGCGCGCATCTAGGACGAAAATCGCCGCGTCACTCCCAAAGGTGCGAAAACGATAGAGTTTATGCTTATTCGCAGTGCGGGCGTCGCCGGTATCCCCATAATATTCATCGACAATCGGATTATATTCAACAAAGGCTTGCAAGCCATTCATATAGAGGTCGGTTTCGTTGGCAAATTCGCCCTCATAATCAGCAAAACGCGGATCATAAGATGGGCTGGCTCCGCCGGCGAAATCGTTGGTGACTTCGTGGTCATCAATGATGGCATAAATCACGGTTGAAGAGCGAATTTGTGACCATGAATTCAGGCCATAATGCGTGCGATAGACTTCATTATGTTTGGTGCGGTAATCTTCAAGGGTGACGGCTTGATCGAGCGGCAAATCCGGGGATGGGAAATCCGCATAAATCGTGTCGCCGTGGAGCATGAAGAAATCGAGATCATGTTCAGGCACATTGATCACAGCCGGATAAGGGGCCAATTCGCCACGCCAGTCACCGGATACACCAAAGCGTAAACCTTGATTCGTGCCGAGATCAGCGGGTGTGCGAAACGTACCTGTCAGAGAATTTCCGGCGGCATCTGTCGCCCGATAATAATAGGCGGTGGCGGGGGTTAAATCGTTAACCAACACGTTAACGGGTTGTTGTTCATCGGTCACTTCAGCGCTGATCGTGGTCACGATATCGGCAAACTCCGCATCTGTGGCGACATCAAAAACAACTTCACCCAGTGCGGTGCTGTGGGTCCACAAGACAATGCTCGTGGCGGTTGCATCACCAGCGGCGACGCCATTCGGTAAGGTTTCTGGTAACTCTTGCGAACGTGGGGCGGCTAAACTGACTGGAATAATCAAGCTCGCAATCATAAGTAAAAGAAGGGGTACAATAATTTGTTTATATTTGAACATGGGCAATATCTCCTTAGATATTGTAAAACAAAAATATTGGGAAGCTAACTATACCAGTTTTCCCATAATTTAGGGTGAACACAAAATTAAGCCTGCGTTAAATTATGGATTTTAGGCCGCATCTAGTGCGGAACATTTAGATTAGCCCGTGTATTTCATTTGCAGGGCATGGTAAAATGCCACGATAATGAAATGTACGCAATTTCACAAACGAACAAAGTAAACTGAGGACACAGTAACATTATGAGAAATATTTGCGTGATTGGTGTAGGTTATGTCGGTTTGACAACAGGCACTTGCTTTGCTGATTTGGGCAACCGGGTAACCGCTGTTGATATCAGTGAAGAACGCATTGCAAATTTGAAAAAAGGCATTATGCCAATTTATGAACCCGGTTTGAAAGAAATGGTGGAACGCAATGTTGCCGCCAAGCGCTTAAACTTCAGCACGTCCTATGAAGAAGGTTTGCAAGATGCAGAATTTGTTTTCATCTGCGTCGGGACGCCTTCCGGGGTGGATGGCGAAGCTGACTTGCGCTATGTCCGTTCCGCGGCGGAAACCATCGCCCAAAAAATGGACCATCCGTTGATTATTATCAACAAATCAACCGTACCTGTGGGTACCGGTGACTGGGTCGCTGATATTGTCAAAACCAGCCAACCTGAACCGATGGATTTCTCGGTAGTCAGTTGCCCTGAATTCTTACGTGAAGGGGCCGCCATCCGTGACTTTATGAATCCAGATCGGACCGTTTTGGGTAGCACCGATTTGCACGCCGCTGATCAAGTTGCGCAATTGCACTTACCCTTGCGCGCACCAATCATTGTCACAGACTTACGTACTGCGGAAATGATTAAATACGCATCCAACGCTTTCTTGGCCACCAAGATTAGCTTTATCAACGAAATCGCGAATATCTGTGAAGCTTTAGGCGCGGACGTTAAAGAAGTTGCCGCCGGTATGGGTTACGATACCCGTATTGGACCCCGCTTCCTTGAAGCTGGTTTGGGTTATGGCGGGAGTTGTTTCCCCAAGGATGTTCAAGCTTTGGCGCACATGGCCAACGTGCATGGCCGTCACCCGCAATTGCTGGAAGCCGTTATGCGCATCAATGATGATCAACGCTTAAACATCATCGGCAAGGCTGAAGAAATTTTGGGCAATCTCAGCGATAAGGTTATCGGTTTGATGGGCTTGGCATTTAAGCAAGATACCGACGATATGCGTGAAGCACCGTCCATCACCATTGCTGAATATTTGCACAAACGCGGCGCAATTGTTAAGGGTTATGACCCCGCCGCCATGGATCACGCGCATAAATTGATGCCTTACTTGAATATGGCTGAAAGCGCCTATGAATTGGCCAAGGGTTGTGACGCCTTAGTTGTGATGACACCGTGGAATGAATTCAAGCAACTCGACATGAAGATTGTGAAGGATAGCATGAAGGGTGACATCATCATTGATGGTCGGAACCTTTATGATCCCGAAACATTACGCGATCTTGGCTATGAATATCGCGGGGTTGGGCGTGGCTACGAAAATGACAGCATCCCTGTCTAATTAGCGCCAAACACACCAATTTGCTAGATCACAGCGGCATCCTCCCAAGGGTGTCGCTTTTTTGTTATGTGGCGTGGCTGGCTGTACGCTTGGCATGATTTGCAAGTGAGTTGGCGCGTCTTGCTAGTGAAAAGATACGGCCCGTGCGTTATGCTTAAGTTACTCAACCCACCATAAGCAGATATTAGGGAGCAAATCACATGCAAAAAAAGTGGACCCAAGAAGATATGCCCGACTTAACAGGCAAAATTGCCGTAGTAACCGGAGCCAATAGTGGTTTAGGTTTTGAATCCACGAAAGCGCTCGCCCAAAAAGGCGCGACCGTGGTCATGGCCGTGCGGAATGTCGATAAGGGCGAAACAGCCAAAGCAAATATACTTCAAGAGAATTCCTTAGCCAAATTAGATGTTATGCAAGCTGATATGGGCGATTTGAGTTCTGTGAAAGCTTTTGCCGAGGCCTTCAAAGCTAAGTATGATCGTCTCGATATTTTATTGAACAACGCGGGTTTGATGGCTATTCCGCGTCAAGAAACCGTCGATGGTTTTGAAATGCAATTGGGCGTGAATCATCTGGGACATTTTGCCCTGACCAGTCATTTGCTTGATGTTATTGTCAAAACCCCAAAAGCGCGTATTCATAATGTAACCAGTAGCGCGAATTTTATGGGCAGTATCAATTTTGACGATTTGATGGGTGCCGAAAATTATGGGCGTTGGACCGCTTATGGTCAAAGTAAACTCGCCAATGTATTTTTCACGTTCGAGTTGAACAAACGTCTCCAAGCGGCAGGCTATGACACCCTTGCCAACGTCTCACATCCCGGCCTCGTGATTGGTAATTTGCAAGCCAATAGTATGCATGAATCGGGCACCGGCAATGTCGAAAGCATCTTCTACGCGTTGGCCCGGCCCATCATGTCACATGATATTAGCATGGGAATTTTGCCGATGCTCTATGGCATGACCGCCGAAAATGCCAAAGGGGGCGTGATGTATGCACCGCGTTATTTAAACCATCGAGGCTATCCTGCTGAGAAAACGCCCAATAAGTCAGCCTATGATGAACAAGCGCGTCAACGTTTTTGGGACGTATCGGCAGAACTCACGGGTGTTAAGTACGAAGTTTTGGAAACTGCATCTGTTTGAGGTTAATCCAGATTTGTGCTGGTGGAAAAAAAGAGACTTTTCAAGCTTTTGTAAAAGCTTGACCAAAACTTTTATATCAAGTTTTTTGGTGTTACCTTTTTTACAAAAAAGGTAACGGGAATTTTAGGCAAACAGTCAGGAGTAAACGCATGGCCAACAAATATATCTTCGATGCGAGCTGGCAAGTTGCCTTGCGCGATATGAACATCTCGTCACAAGACGCGTTGCGCCAAGCCCGTTTACCCTTGGACTTATTCAGTCAGTCCGCGCCGACCTTAACATCTGAAGAATATTTTCGTCTCTGGAATAGTCTCGCGACGCTGTTATCAGACGTGCCGACTTTTCCGCTCCATTTTGTACAAAATTTAGCCGTCGAGGCCTTTAGTCCGCCAATTTTTGCGTGCTTTTGTAGCCCTGATCTCAACATCGCGCTGGAACGCTTATCGCATTACAAGCCGATTATTGGACCTCTTCGGCTAGATGTCGCCGTGCGCCAAGAAAATACTCAGGTTGTCATCAAAGGGTTACCCGCGAATACGCCGCCACCCGCCAGCTTTATGGCGATGGAATTGGCCTTGCTTGTGCAAATCGCGCGCCTAGCCACCCGTGATCACATTGTCCCGCTGGCGGTGCACACCTCGATTGATTTACCAGCTCAAGCAGATTATGAGGAATTTTTCGGGACACGCATCATTAAGGACACATTTAACGGCATCGTGTTTTCGGCGGAAGATGCCCGCAAGCCATTTTTGACCGCCAGCGATACGATGTGGGCCATGTTCGAACCGGCTTTACGCACCCGTATGGCTGATCTTGATGATAAATCCAGTTTTCGGGAACGCGTCCGCGCGTGTCTCATCGAAATTTTGGCGAGTGGGCAATATTCAATGGCGGATGTGGCTTATCGTCTAGCGGTCAGCACCCGCACCTTGCAACGTCGTTTGCGGGATGAGAATACCAATTTTCAGCAAGAATTGGATAATCTGCGCGAAGAATTAGCCCGTCATTATCTGGCGACATCTGAATATTCGAGTGCGCAAATTGCCTTCTTGCTCGGCTATCAAGACCCGAACTCATTCTTCCGCGCTTTTCGCACATGGACCGGGCAAACGCCCGAAGTGGTGCGCATGGAACTCCAATAATCATTTACGGACCGAGAATTTCAGGCATAAAAAAGCCACGGCATACCGTGGCTCTACGTTTATACAGAATGATCGGACCCTCTATTTAGCTTAGAATCGCCCGCAGTTGCTCGGCAAGTTCTTCTTTCAACTGGTAAATGCGCTTATATGACGTGAGTTTTTCTGTGCTGACATCAAAAGGCACCGATTCGTCTTCATGAATAAGCAAAATTGTGGGCACCTCGCGACCCCACGCATAGCCAATTTCTAAGAAAACATTCGGATTCAGGCTATCGAGCAAGGCGACCACTAAACTAGCTGAGTCAATGCGTTCTTTGATTTCGTCAACGATATTTCCCGTGAAAATGCTATCTTTTTGATCAAGGCGTACACACAAATACCCGAGGGATTGTACGGCTGGATAAATAGCTAGATAGTATTGATCGTCAAATTCTTCAGCAAAGGGCATGGCCACGAATATGTGAGGCGTTTTGTCGTCTGCTTCAGGCCGTTGCGCTTCTTGCGCAAAACTTGATTGACCACCGAGCACATTCGCGACTTCTTGCACAGTTTTCTCGACATTTTCCACCACCGTGCGTTGCGGCAAAAATTCATCTAGCGCTGTTTTCATAATATCAGCCCGGGCGGCGGCCAATTCCACAAAGGTGATATGTTTCAGATTGGGCGGATACTTACCCGCTTCATAGGCATCATTAAACCCCAAAAGCATCGAACGCAAGGCCTCACGCTCATCAAAACCCCGATTCGTGCCCTGAATATTCGTGGCCAGATGGGTTGCTTCTGGAAGAGCTTCGGCCAGATTACTCAACAGATCATGCGCAAATTCACGGATATGGGTATAACTGCGCATTTGGCGAAACGTGGGCCCGACAAATAATAAATACTTAGCTTCGGCAATGGATTCGGCATCAACCAGAAAATGCGAATTATTATCTTCCAATTTCGGTATATTGATATCGGCGTGGTTGACCTTACGATAGAGCACGGAATCTAACCCGCCGGAACGATTACGCCAATCCTTCACCGCCAGAACATCCGCTTTAAAACTCAGTGCATCACCCCAATGCACATCAATCCCAAATCCTACATCAATTGGCTCAGTCAATTGTTTTTTCCCTTCGCACCCAAAAATAATTTCTGTTCTGCTAACTCCCTAAATCATAGTAGATTGCTTCTGAACCTGCAATTCATGGTTTGTGATGATTCGCTAAATTAGCCGATTCAATAGGCCCACTCCGCTCAAGTTTTAGACAAATTGCCGCAATGCCAAACGAAGTTAATCAATTTGACCGCTTCACCTAAAAAATAAAAGACCACCAAAAATTACATTTTTCATAAACTAGCTTATACGGCCAGCCCTGTCATAGTGTAACTAAGAAATATCTTGTGTTTTTTTGCAAAGAGTGGTTATAATCACTCCATGTTTTTGGAGCGAGAGGTACAGGGTAGAAGCGTAATGCTGAATAGTTCAATTACTATGTTCCAACTAGCAAGTGAATATATTTCCAAATAATAGGGTCTCATGCAATTCTGTGTGCCCTATTTTTTATTACCTACCGCTCTAGAAATCTACCCTAACTATATTTGTATAGTTCACAAGGAGCTTTTTTAGAATGAAACAGTTAATTACTCGTTTCCTTGTCGTTGCCATGATCTTTGCGATTATGGGCACTGGCTTAGGCCCAACATTGGCCGCTGAACAACCAGCAACGGCACCTGCGACTGCCAATCAAGCCACCCTGCGTATTGGTTTGGTAACTGATGTTGGTGAAATTGACGACAAGAGCTTTAACCAAAGTGCATGGGAAGGCGTTTTGTTGGCGCAAGAAGTTTACGGCGCTGAAGTAGACTTCATTGAAACCCAAGATGCAACCGAATATGCCAATAATATTGCTGAATTTGGTGACCAAGGCTACGATATTATTGTGACCGTTGGTTTTGCTTTGGGTGAAGCCACTGTAGCCGCCGCCGCTGATTACCCCGATACCCACTTCATTGGTGTTGATCAATTCCAAGGTGAAGCTACCCCGAACGTAACCGGCTTGATCTTCAATGAAGACAAAGCGGGTTTCTTGGCGGGTGTTTTGGCCGCTGGTTTGACCGAATCTGGGACGATCGCCGCTGTATTGGGTACTGACCAAGTTCCGCCAGTTGTGGCATTCAAAGAAGGCTATGAATCTGGTGCACTCTGGGCCGCTGGCCAACTTGACAAAGACGTTGAATTTATCAGCACCTACCACCCCGGTGGTTTGGATGTTGCGTTTACTGACCCACAATGGGGTGCCTCAACTGCCGCGCAAGCGATGGATCAAGGTGCCGACGTTGTGTTTGGCGCCGGTGGTAAGACCGGTAATGGTGCGTTGATTGAAGTTGCCAACAGTGGCGATGCTTTCTGCATCGGCGTTGACACCGATCAATGGCAAACCGTTCCGGAAGCTCACGGTTGCTTGGCTTCCAGCGCTATGAAATTGATTGACAAGGGCGTTTTCGATCTCGTAACCGCTTATGTTGATGGCAATGTTGAAGGTGGTAACTTCTTCGGTGACGTCGGCTTGGCTCCATTCTACGATTTCGACGAAACCGTTTCTGACGAAACCAAGACCCTCATTGCTCACGCTGAAAGTGGTTTGCAAAGTGGCGCAGTCTTGACTTGCTACAACCTCGACTTAAGCGATATGAAGATCGGTTTGGTTACGGACGTTGGTCAAGTTGACGATGGTAGCTTCAACGAAAGTGCTTGGAATGGTGTTCTCGCCGCCGCTCAATGTGGTGCCGAAGTAGACTTCATCGAAACCCAAGACTCCGTTGATTACGCTGACAATATCGCTGAATTTGCTGAACAAGATTACGATGTTATTGTCACCGTTGGTTTCGCTTTGGGCGAAGCGACTGCTGAAGCCGCCGCTTCTTACCCCGATGTTCGTTTCATCGGTGTTGACCAATTCCAAGTTGAAGCCCTCCCCGGTATCACTGGCCTTATCTTCCCTGAAGATCAAGCTGGTTACTTGGCTGGTGTTTTGGCCGCTAACTTAGACGATACGGGCACGATTGCCGCCGTTTTGGGTACCGACCAAGTTCCGCCAGTTGTGGCTTTCGCTGAAGGCTACCGCTTGGGTGCTTTGGCTACCAATCCTGACATCGAAGTGATCATCACCTACCACCCCGGTGGTTTGGATGTTGCATTTGTTGACCCGCAATGGGGTGCTTCAACTGCCGCGCAAGCTTTGGATCAAGGCGCAAGCGTTATCTTCGGTGCGGGTGGTAAGACCGGTAATGGTGCGTTGATTGAAGTTGCCAACAGTGGCGATGCTTATTGCATCGGCGTTGACACCGATCAATGGTTGACCGTTCCGGAAGCTCACCCATGCCTTATCTCCAGCTCAATGAAATTGATTGATGCTGGTGTGGCTACCTTGATTGTTCAATATGCCAATGACTCCATCGAAGATGGTAACTTCCTTGGCTTGGTTGGCTTGGCTCCATTCCACGACTTCGACAGCGAAGTTCCGGATGAACTCAAAGCTCAACTTGATCAATTAGCAATTGATTTGGCTAATGGCACAGTTCAAACTGGCTATGGTCAATAAATAGCGACCCCTAAAAGTTAATATCGCGGGAGTACAAACCATTTGTACTCCCGTTTTTATTTTATATCGACTACCTAAGCCCAGTTATCAATCGGCACACCGTTGTTCCCAGCCAAAGGTGTTTAATTCGCTGAGGTCAGTTATATAGCGGTCATAGAGCACCTGTAATTCATCCAGATATTGCGCATCCCAGTCATGAGGCACCGATATTTCCAGCAGGTAAGATTGCGTTAAACGAAATTCACCGTGGCGTTGATCTGTTTCAAATGCAATCGGGATATTGTAGACATCACAGAATTCAGTATCTTCACCTCTTAAATCTGAATCAAGCAGAAATTCCCAATCATAATCATCTTCAGACAAGCCATACGCTTCGGTGGCCCAATTCATGGCCAAATACCATGTGTTATTGAGCCAATTATCGCCAAATAGCGCGTCCGCTTCGACGCCAAATCCATCCATCGGAATCAGGCGAATATAGGGCAGGGCATCACGTTCCATATCGTTGCTCACGACTGAGGGCAGGATCGTTAACTCATGCTGGGTATTCATGTAATAATGCCAATCTTCGGGGTAAGCCAGTTCCCAGCGCACCCAATAACTTTCATTATATGGCGTCAGAAAAATGGTATGGGGCCATTCCGCATCCGCATAATATTCATAGCTACCGGCATAAGCCAACATGGCTTCATACACCGCGCTATTTGCTAACCAATCGTCTTCACTGGCCAATAGACCATACAGCACACCACCGTAGGCAAAATCATTGGTCTCATAGCCACTTGCCGAACGATAACGTACATAAGCAATCTGTCGTTCTTGACTGGTCGGCACGTCGGTATCAAGTGGTTGCCCTAAGCGTAATAATAAAGCTTCGAGATGCGGCGGATTAACGCGTTCTGTTTGCCTATCTGAATTATTGAAATTAAAATCGCCGAGCCAACCATATAATTCAGAAAAAACGAACATGGGCGGTGTTTCGGCGCCACTAAAATAGGCATCAAGGGTAGCCATCGATACTTTTTCAGGAGCAAGAACCCAAACGGTGACTGTTTCGGGCATGGCTTGAGAAAATTCATAGAGACTGTTATCTTCAGCTGGCACAATAATTTCGCTGAGCATCCAATCTTCCGGATGGGCCACCGCAAATTGCAGGTCCGCATGGCGGGTGTGGGCCGTAGGCAGTGTCGATTGCAAGGTTTCCGGCATGATGAGTTCAGACGCGCATCCATAATAGGTCACGGGATCAACCCATTGATTGAGCTCAACCAAATTCGAAAAATCGGGGGCATCGGGCGCAGGCACAAAATATGGATCGAGGGTCATTTGCTCTGGGGAAAGTTGCGCACGGAGCCGCGTTAGATAAGGATAGTTGTTAATTAATGCGGCGAGTAAATTATCCTCTTGAATTTGTTGGATTAAGAACTGATTCGAATAGAAAACTCTGGCGCTATCACGTTGTTCAGTGAGAAGCATTTGCGTGGGTTGCGCAAACTCGGTGATAAAGGCTTGCCCATCATATTCGTTTTGAATAGCATCACGGGACGCGGGATAGAG
>JBNLCD010000170.1:0-10076 GCA_050303635.1 Anaerolineae bacterium | reverse complement strand
GGGATTATGCTGATTTTGTCTCTAATTCTGTTGCGCTATGTCGATGAGGCCAATCTCTCGGAGCAATTGAAAAGTTTGGTGCGCTATTCTATTCCGTCTGTGGCCATTCTGATGCCGCTTGCATTTTTCCTATCTGTGCTCGATGCCGACGCAACCGAACCGAATGCTATCATTTATTTAGCATATCTGGGCGGTATTGTTCTGGCATTGGGTGTCTTTACATTGGGCTGGGGATTGATACGTGCTACAAATGAGGTGAACTAGCTATATAAAACAAAAATAGGGACGTGGACGTGCGTAAAATCCGTCAATTTGATTCACAATGGAACCTTTTTTGAAACAGAGGCGTTTAGGAGATGAAACAGATCACTAGTTTGCGAAAAAGAGAGGATTTCCATGCGAACCAAGTCCATTTCCCTAGTTTTGACTATGTTATTTATTTTCAGTTTGCTCCTGAGTAGCGTGCCCAGCGTTGCCGCGAATAATAGTGCGCCCACCGCCGCTACAGGTTATACCCAAGTTTCCCACGGTGTTTATATTAAATCTCACCGCGTAAATGTTGAAATTACTGACCAAATTGCCAAGACCCGTGTCACACAGGTTTTTGTCAATGAAGGTTCAAGTATGGCTGAAGGTACCTATATCTTCCCCTTGCCGAAGGGTGTCACCATTTCTGATCTTGAAATGAAGATTGATGGGGTGGCTATTCAAGGCAATATTTTGGAAAAAGATGAAGCACGCCAAATTTATGATGAAATTGTCCGCAGTTTGCGCGACCCCGCTTTGTTGGAATATATTGGCACCAATGCTATCCAAGCTAGTGTTTTCCCCATTCCCGCCGGCGAAGAACGTACCCTTGAAATTGAATTCAATCAATTACTGACCGTTGAAACAGGTTTAGTGCACTATGTTTATCCATTGCGCACCAATCATCTAAGCCAATTGCCTGTGGGCGAATTGAGTATCCGTGTCAGTGTTGAATCCAATGATGCGATCAGCAATATTTACTCCCCAACCCACCGCATTGCGATTGACCGTCAAAGCGACACCCATTTTGTCGTCGGTTTTGAAACCATCAATGCCTTAGAAGCCAATGATTTCAGCTTGTACTACGGTTTGGCGAGCGATGAAATCAACATGAATTTGTTGACCTACCGCGAAAGTGCCACCGAAGATGGTTTCTTTGTTGCCCTGGTTGCCCCGCCGTTTGAAGTTGAACAAGACCGCGTTATTCCCAAAGATGTGATCGTTGTGTTGGACAACTCCGGCTCAATGTATGGCACCAAGTGGGATCAAGCTGTTGAAGCCACCAAATTTGTGCTTGATAATTTGAACGAGGAAGATCGTTTTAACGTGATTTCCTTCAGTACCGGGGTCCGCGTTTTCGGCACTGAACTTCAAGGTGTGGGCACCGTGCCAGATGCCAAGCAATGGATTGGCACCATCGAAGCGCTGGGTGGTACGAATATCAACGAAGCTTTGCAAAGCGCCTTGCAAATGAACGACCCCTCACGTCAAACGGTTGTTCTCTTCCTGACCGATGGTCTCGCCACCGAAGGGATTACCAATACCGCTGACATTCTGACCAATGTTGAATCTTTTGCTGGTGAAAATATCAGTATCTTCAGCTTTGGTGTCGGTGACGATGTTGACACATTCTTGCTCGACCAATTGAGCGGTGATTATCGTGGTGCTTCCGTTTATGTCCGTCCTGAAGAAGCGATTGATGAAGAAGTTAGCACGCTCTACAACAAGATTCGCGCCCCGCTCTTCACCAATATCACGTTGGATATCGACGGTGTGACTATCTACGATGTTTATCCGGGTAGCCATAGCTTGCCAGATCTCTTTATCGGGTCCCAAATGGTAATTACGGGTCGTTATCAAGGTGACTCTGACAATGTAACGATGACCTTGACGGGTAAAGTTGACAATGAAGAAGTTAAATTTGTCTACAGCGATTTAGATTTCCGCGCTAATGCGGGTGGCGAAGTACTCATTCCGCGCCTCTGGGCAACTCGTAAAATTGGTGAATTGCTCAATACCATTCGTCTCAACGGTGAAAATGAAGAATTAGTAGATAGCATTGTACGCTTGAGCATCCGTTATGGGATCATCACGCCCTATACATCCTATCTGATCACTGAAGATGATATCTTCACCCAAACAGGCCGTACCGATATTATGATGGAAGCTGAAGAACAAGCCGCCTTCGATCTCGATGACACGGCCTCCGGTGCTGATGCTGTCGAAGCTTCTGAAATGGCACGCGACTTATCCAATGCCGACTCTGCCGCCGCGCCACCGCAAGCTACGGCTCCCGTTGGCAACGCAGGTGGCACAATGGGTAGTAGTGATGGTAATGCTATCGATGAAACTGATCGTGGTGTGGCCAATCCGGTTCAATATGTCGGTGATCGTACCTTCGTCTACCGTGATGGTAAATGGATTGATACCTTGTTCGATGGCGATAATATGGAACCGACCCAAGTTGAATTCTTGAGCGACGCCTACTTCGACTTGCTCGACTTAGATGAACGGGTTGCTGAATTCTTGGCCGTAGGTGATGCAGTGATCTTCGTTATTGATGGCACTGCCTACGAAATCGTACCCGATATGGCTGAATAGTTCCATTTTCCCCCCATAAAAAGAGCCACGGCATGCCGTGGCTCTGTGTTTTCATATTTGTTTTGTTGACAGTTTTTATATATCCCGCACCTCAACCGCATCTTGCCCTAACCGCTCACGGAATTGACGAATAAGCGCATCACACACATTGATCGTCAAATCCGGGAAATCAATCCGATAAACTTCGGAAGTATCCTGATGGCGGGCGAAGACACTGAGTTCGTCGGTTCCGGGATAACTCAATGCTTTACTGTAAATCCAACGAAGCAGACGATAATCTTGTTCATCATCCCCGGTGCGTTGTAGTGTCACGGCCAATAGGCGACGTATTGTGACTTTGCGGGGGATATTAGCCGCCGCGGGTGGTGGAATGAGACGCCCGTTTTCATCGAGATAATCATGGCGCGGACGTGGTTGCGCTCCATTCGGATCCACATTGACCGGTGGTGCAATATAGTCAGCATAGCCATCGTCATAACCGTCATCCCAATCATCGGGCGGCATATCATCTTCATACGGACTGACATAGGGTTCGTCGTCTTCATCTTCATCATCATCAATGTCGTCATCGAAATCAGTTTCGTCATCCTCGGCGATCTCATCTTCTTCAAATTCCGCTTGGTCTAGAATATCGCTCTCTGAAATGTCCTCTAAAACTGATTCTTCGATTTCAATCTCAGCTTCAATAGGTTCAAGTTCAGCCACATCCATTTCGACTTCGCTGGGTTCCGGCTCAGCAAGTTGTGGTTCCTCAACTGCGTGATTGGTCCCGTTATGGCCATTCGTTGAACCCTGACTATGTCCATTGTGGCCGTTACCATTGCTATTCCCATTGCCGTTGGAATGTCCATTACTGGGTGTCGGTGACAGATGTGGTTCGTCATAATATGGATCATCTTCGGCGCTAGGTAACCAATCAAAATTTGGACTACCCAGGGCTTTCAACGTGTCATCATCTGTCGTAGCAATAGCAAATTCTTGGGTGACACTTTCCACAATGATTTGGGCCATACTTTGGCGTTCTTCGGCTTTGCCACGAATAACCAAAACCTTATCTTCTTCAATCATTTCACGGAAAGTGCCCCATGTGCGGGGGAACATCACACACTCAATGGTGCCTTGCATATCTTCGACGGTGAGGATGGCCATCGGATCGTTATTCTTGGTATAAAGTTGCCGAATCACGCTGACCAAACCAGCGATAGTTACCTGTTTACCACTATGGGCAATAATATCTTCTTTGAGTTCACCCGTCGTATGGGTGATGATATGACGTAACTTGCCCATAACCATCCGCAGAGGGTGATCGGAGACATACATCCCAACCAGTTCTTTTTCCCAACGCAATTGTTCGCGCTTATCAGCAGGATTTTCGGGAATTTCCAACATACTTTGGATCGTATTGCCGTTGTTATCGTTATCGTCATCCCCGCCACCACTGAGCAGATCAAACATATTCATTTGACCGACGGCGGCATCTTTATGGCGTTTGATGCTGTATTTCATCAAGCGATCTAGATTGTGGAGGAGGGTCGGACGATCACCAAATTTATCCATTGCCCCTACTCGAATCATGGATTCCATGCCGCGCTTACCAATATCATTCGCGGAACAGCGAGTCAGGAAGTCATCCAAATCGGTAAAACGACCACCGTCTTGGCGTTTTTCGATAATATGTTCAACAGCACTCACCCCTAGATTCTTAATAGCCCCAAGACCATAGCGAATGTGGCGATTGCCTTCATTATCGGCTTCAATATCAAAGTCGAGCCATGAATAGTTGATGTCCGGCGGCAAAATTTCGATGCCAAAATGGCTAGCATCTTCCATGAAAATAGCCAGTTTTTCGGAATTATCGCGTTGGACCGTCATCAAGGCGGTCAGATATTTATGCGGATAGTGGCATTT
This sequence comes from Anaerolineae bacterium, assembly GCA_050303635.1. Classification (GTDB taxonomy): domain Bacteria; phylum Chloroflexota; class Anaerolineae; order Aggregatilineales; family J027; genus JAKEEQ01. Next base: position 5,540 of record JBNLCD010000170.1, on the reverse strand, counting down.
GAGGAAAGCGGTTTGGCAGGTAATAATCGCATAGTCTGCCGCATGACTTTTGTTAAACCCATAGTTCGCGAAGAATTCAATCTGATCAAAGATTTCTTCCGCCACTTGCGCCGAAACACCAAATTTAGGCCCTTCGTCCATAAAGATGGTTTTGTGTTTCTTAAGGTCTTTTTCTTTCTTCTTGGAGACCGCGCGGCGCATCAGGTCCGCTTGACCCGCATCATACCCGAACAGTTCCACTGCAATCTGCATGATCTGTTCTTGGTAGGTGATAATCCCGTAGGTGTTGCTGAGGATGGGTTCGAGCTTGGGATGCAAATATTCGACTTCTTCAATGCCGTGGAGACGGTCATTAAAGAGCGGAATAAATTGCATTGGGCCGGGGCGGTAAAGTGAAATCGCCGCGATAATATGCTCAAAGGTTTGCGGACGCATCCCGGTGAGCATTTGGCGCATCCCGGAGCTTTCAATTTGGAAAATACCAATCGTTTCCCCGCGCCCAATCATTTCAAAGGTTTCTTTGACCATCCGTGTGACTTCGGGGTCATTCGGGTCGGGCTTGATGGGGATGTTATTCATGTTATACGAGATGCCGTGGTGTTGTTCAATCAACTCACAGGCACGCCGCATAATGGTTAGCGTGGAAAGCCCCAAGAAGTCAATCTTGAGCAAACCAATACTTTCCGCCGTTTCCATATCGAACTGCGTGACTTGTTTTACCGGAGCATCTTCGACATTACCCGTTGGACGGTGTAACGGCAGATATTCTACCAGTGATTTATCACCGACGATAATCCCCGCCGCGTGCGTTCCTGCATGACGCGGTGACCCTTCAACCTCGGCGGCATAATCGAGTACCCGCTTGGCTTCAGGATCTTTATTGTAAATATCAATCAATTCCGGATTCGCAACCGGCTCATCGGCTTTCTTGGGCGGTTTTTGTCCCAAAAGTTGCCGGACTGATGGTGGCTTAGGCACCGTCGGAACCAATTTCGCGATTTGATTGACGCGTCCCAAATCCATATCAAGTGCGCGTCCGACATCACGAATGGCCGCTTTCGGCTTCATCGTTCCGAAGGTGATAATCGCCGCGACTTTATCTTCGCCATATTTATGCGCGCAATATTCAATCATTTCTTGACGACGATCTTCAGGGAAGTCGAGGTCAAAGTCGGGCATGGTTTTTCGATGAGGATTAAGGAAGCGTTCAAAAATAAGCGCATTTTCCAAAGGATCTAGGCTCGTAATCCCTAAGGAATACGCCACGACACTCCCGGCCCCCGAACCCCGCACATTCCACCAAATGTCTGCACTGCGCGCAAATTCAATCAAGTCCCACACAATTAAGAAATAGGTTTCGAAACCCATTTCAAAAATAATGCCGAGTTCGTGATTTAACCGGTCTTGGACAGGTTTAGAATTGGCTTGGTCACCATAGCGCCACTCCACGCCTTTTTCACAGAGATAGCGCAGATAGGCTTGAGCATCCTCATTGAAAATCCCCGGCACAGGGAACACAGGCAGATGATACGCTTTGTTCGCATCGAAGTCAGGCACATTACACATTTCAGCAATGAGTAGTGTATTGGTCAGCGCTTCCGGCACTTCCTTGAAAATGTCCCACATCTCAAGTTGCGAACGCATGTGATAGGACGCATCCGTCATTTGCATACGATTGGTTTGGCTTTTCAAGGCACTGGTTTGAATACACAACAGGGTGTCATGCACATCATGGTCTTCTAAATTGACATAGTGCACGTCATTGGTAGCCACCAACGGTGTTTGCGCATAACCCGCATTTTCGATGAGCCATTTATTTAAGACTTCGAGTTGCGGAATATCATGTTGTTGCAGTTCGAGAAAGAAATTTTCTTTACCGAATACATCTTGGTACCAGCCGATTTTTTCGAGCGCAACATCTTCGCGGCCCTGTTCAATCATGCGCGGGATTTCAGCCGCTAAACAGCCGCTTGTGGCAATCACACCCTCAGCGTGAGCGGCTAACATATCGCGGTCAATCCGAGGATTGTAGTAGAACCCATCGAGTTGCGCCGCTGATGATAATTTCAATAGATTTTTGTAGCCAACTTCATCCTTGGCCAATAACAGCATATGATAGGGTTTGCGGTCTTGGACAGAATCACGATCGGTCATCGAACGCGGTGCCAGATACGCTTCAACCCCAATAATTGGTTTAATGCCTGCATCGCGACATTTACGATAGAACTCAATGACACCAAACATGGTTCCATGATCGGTGATGGCCAGCGAGTCCATTTCAAGTTCTTTAGCACGTGCAATGGCGCGGTCAATTTGGGCGAAACCGTCCAAAAGGCTGTATTGTGTATGCAAGTGAATATGCACAAAATCTTTGTCGTGAGAATGACCCATTTCAGCCTCGTTTAAAACAAATATGAATAATCGGGGATAGTTTTTTTGTCTGTTTGGAAATTTATCCTAAGTATAGCATAGGGCACCTAGGATTTTGGGGGTGTTTATTTAAGAATTTTTCTGAGTTTGAGAAATGCCTATTGAAATACGTGGAAGATCAAACCAAATGGAGATAAATGACGTAGAAACTTAAAAATTTAGCGAGCCACGGCAACGGTGGCTCTTGTTTTTACGATCAATTATGTTGTTTTATCTTCATCTCTGGCCACGGGTAGACTGAAGAAAAAGGTTGAACCAGCGCCAACCACACTCTCCACCCAAATTTCGCCACCATGTTGTTCAATCAATTGGCGGCAAATAGCGAGACCCAGTCCGGTGCCACGATAACCACCCGTTTGATTGGCCGCTTGTTTGAAGCGATCAAAAATTTGATCAATATCTTCTGCCGGAATACCCACACCCGTGTCCATAACTTCGATGATGAGCCACGCGGGATTTTCGGCTAGACTGGCCCGTAACATAACAGAACCTTCAGTTGTAAATTTAAGCGCATTGGCCAGAAGATTGGTCAGAATTTGCCGTACCCGATCAGGATCAGCCATGATCATTGGCAATTGGGGCGAGACATCTATGAGCAATTCAACCGGTGAATCTACCTTGCGCAACCCTTCCGCAATTGAAATACCTTCTTGCAGAAGCGGCAATAATTCAACTGCACGTGGTTCAAAGCTCAGTCGGCCTTGTTCAATTTTCGTGAGTTCAAACACATCACTCGCCAGCCGCAAAACCTGATTAATGGCTGTCAGAGAACGTTCAATCCAGTCACTCTGTTCTTTATTGACATCACCAAAATAACCATCTTGAATCATCGATAACGAACTAATGGCCGTGTTTAGCGGGGAGCGCAAATCATGCGCAATATTGGCGAGCAAAGCCGTGCGTTGTAAGTTTTCCTCAAGCGTCGCAGACCAGTTTTCTTCGGCGGCATAACGTGCTTCTTCAAGTTCTTGGGTACGGCTGGTAACGCGTTCTTCAAGCTCGTTGGCCCACAATTGCAATTCATTGTGCAATTGCGCGTTTTGAATGGCGACAGCGGCCTGACTGGCAAAAATCATAACAGGCGCAATATCTTCTTCAACAAAAGCATTAATGGCGTGGCGATTTTCTAGATAGAGAACCCCTAATAAATCACCACGGGCAATCAATGGCGCGCACAGCACCGACTTCAATTGCAAATCGAAAACACTTGAGGCGTCACTCAAGCTACTTTCATGCAAGGCATTTTTATGGAGACTGGGTTTTTGCGATTGGATAACTTGCTCAATAATGGTACGGCTGACCGGACGTCCTTGTTTATCATGCTCTTGGTCAGGTGAACCATAGGTTTTGCGGAAATTGAGCTCGCTTGTTTTCTTATCGACCAACACCAAATAACCATGCTGACCTTTGGTAAATTTAATAGATTGATTCATGACATAGTCCAACAAAGCGTCTAAGTCACGTTCCTCAGCCATTTGATAGCTAAGCTCCAACACCCGTTGAAGCATTGTTTTATCATCAATCCTAAATTCATCAGTCATGACAGGTTACCTGCAAAATCCTTCATTAATATCGTTGGTAAGCGCTTAATCAGCGGCACTTTCCCCTAAGGGGCTAAAATCGGTAATGTTCAATGCCGGGTAAGGTAATTCATAGTGATCAAGACGCGTATAGAATTTTTTTAATATACGTTGCCCATGATCTTGAAAATGACCTTTTACATGATTTTTGTCGAGTTGAGCGGCACTGTTGTGGTCGATTTGTTTTTGAAATTTAACAATTTTGCGCCGACTTTCCCACTTTTCAAGTTGAGAACCAACCCAACCTTTCAGTAAAAACTCGCCCACTTGCTTAAAAATTTTACCTATACCGCTTGAGTAGGTCTGCACCGCAAAAAAAGTCTGTTGGGCATTTGGTAAAAATCGCAGGGACCAATCATTTTCTTGGCGAATAGTCTCATACAATTGTAAACCAAAAATCGGATGCATTTGGGCAATTTCGTGAGCAATAAAACTATCTTGTCTACTTTGAACAAGTTTATCTTCAGCCAACACATAATTGGGGCAAAGTATCACTCCCCATAATTTGGCTAAGCGAACCAGAATAACAGCGAAAAAACGTGCTGTCCAGACACGGCCCGATTGCACAACCAAAAAATAATCTAAATCGTCCTTTAAACTTTCTGGATTCCGGACGGCGAGGGCCCCTGTTAAACAGACCATCCGCACAAAGGGCAAATGACTCAACCATCGCCCATAGGTTTCGGCTTGTGGCCAGAGCTTCTGGCTATACGTTTCCCGTTCGGCTCGTTTGGCAAAAACATGATCAGCCCGTTCGCGAATTGCATAATGGGTTTGACCAGCTATTTCCCGTGTTGCAATCAGTGGTGTAAGCTCTTTAGACGGAAATTGTAAAGTGCGTTCAATCTCCACACAATCAGCTTGCATTTCCATTAAATAACGCTGAATCTCTTGCACCGTCATTGGAAAATCAAAAACGTCTGCATATAGAAGCGTCCACAATATTGCTTTTTCGAGCTCACTATACTTCATCACCATAGACAATTCGTCACCCTTACTTGTCCTGTTCACTGTACAATTTATGTACGCTTTACGCAAGTAAATTGGATGAAGTGGATTTATTAAAAAAAAGACCCACTCATGGAGTGGGCTTGAGATGGTGGAGGTGGAGGGAGTTGAACCCTCGTCTGAAAGAGCCGTTCTAGCGCGTCTACAAGTTTAGTTAACTCTTTAGGTTTCGCCCGAAGTATCCTGAGTTAACACAGTCCGCTTCTGACTATCCGATGAAATTCCACCCAGCCTATCGGAGTCCGCTGAGCTATAACCCACTTGTTATGATGCCCGCAAACCCACTCGAATGGGTAACAAATGGAGCGGACAGCTAGCCACTCGTAGGGCTAGCACGCTGTTTACTGCTTAATTAGGCAGCGTAAGCGTAAGAGGTGTTATTGGCACCTATAGAGTTTGCACAGTTGTTGACGCGGTTATGCGCCGCGACTTGCAACACCGGTTCGTACTTCTCCCATCGAATCCGTATCACCCCCAAGTGTTTGATGCAATTATTATAGCAGAAATTCTATCAGAACAATA
>JBNLCD010000169.1:0-10119 GCA_050303635.1 Anaerolineae bacterium | reverse complement strand
CAAACTTCCAACATTGTCCCCACCTTTTTCCCTTTATTTTTAGTATATCTCAAAGAATGTGGGTAACGATCAGGGTTAAAACCAGCGGCTATGCAGAAAACAAGTACGCTAAAGCGCACTCCTTGGCTTATTGACAGGTTTTAGTTCCCCCTCTCCCACTCGTGCCTCGCGCGGCGAGGGGGCTAGGGGGCTAGGGGGTGAGGGTTATTAAAATTTCGGGAAATAATCTGGACAATAGATTAACCCCGCAACAAGGGTCTTCAGGCCCTTGCCAACATTATTTTTCCTTATGGTCGCCGACTTCTTCGTCTTCGTCATCATCAGGAAGCGCGGCGGCCAATTTCTCGCTCAACAGTTTGGTGGTCTTAATCAGACGATAAAAAGGCACAACAACTTTGCCAGTGATGTGGGCATTTTCCAACAGCGCTTCATTCGTAATTTCATAATCTTGATGCGCTTGTTGAATACTCGGCAATTGATTGGCGGCAGGTTCCAGCGAAAATAGAATAATCAAGGTGGTGTGTTTACCGCCCATAAAATATAGCCAGCGCCCATTGTCCAATTGCGTACTGCTGACATTCGCCTGAAAGATTTCGGCGGCGGCAGACCGATAACTACTCAACATCGGCACAATCAGCTCTGGTTCCAAGCTAAAATCGCCCTCTGTTTCAATCGGCATCCCACTTTTATTATTATAGATGCTGTACCCGATAATCTTGGCGGATAGACTTTGCTTAATGAGCAAGGTCGATTCAGTTTCTTCATTGACCGCGTCAACCCACAGCGTCGGCTCGGATTCGGCAATGAGTTGCGCAATCGTCATAATCTGGCGCTGATAGCGATCATACAAGTGTTGAAATTGGGTGCGATTAATATCACCTTGGGCAAATTCTTGCGCCAAACGCGTCATTTTCTTATGGGTTTCCGCAATATGCGCTTTACCACGTTGAATAGCTTCATAGTCATTAACTGATTGTGGATTACTCACGTTGTCATTCCTTGGATTGGTCCATTCATTGATCAAAGTGGTTTACGGGGCAATTTTTGCTTCAAGCCTTACCCGAACTAAATTGGTGTGCATACCAATTTAGTCGACCCCCCAGCCGACTTTAAACAAAAAACACGACAATATTTTAACGACCAATAATTATTCACCATTGTAAAAGCATTTGCTGGGCAATGCAAAATACGCTAAGACTTCGATTTGGTCAATTTGACAACACCTTGCTTGTTTTCACGCAAATTATTGATTAGAAGCCCTGCGTGGCCATTTTTGAGTCCAAATTCGCGTCCCGATAGATATAGAACAAGCTCTGCGAAGTTTAACGAGGCTTAAATTTTGCTGATAATTCCAAAAAAACTCTGCATAAAGTGTGCAACTCATGTATACTAAATAACGTAATTTCCATTGGGTAGCCAAATTGTATATTTTATGAAGGAGCTAAATAACCCATGAACAACCGTTTACGTTTGCTGATGAGCACCGTTATGGTTATGTTATTAACTTTAGGTGTCGCCGCACCCTTATTGAGTTCACCTGCACCCGTCTCAGCCCAAGGTCCATTTGATTGTCCTTTGGAAGAAGATGATTGTGCAATTTTGTTTGGTGCTTTGGGTGCCGCCCCAACTTTGACTTCGGTCAACGTTGATTCCTTGACCGCTAATCTTGAATTCGACCTCGGCGAACAAGGTAGTGGTTCATTTTATGTAGAAGGCTACGGCCCGATTATGATGACTGATGGCGTTTCCCCGGTTTCAGCCGATTTGACCTTAAATGGTGAAATGGTTACCGACGGCGAAACTGAAACCATCGAAGGTGCCCGTATCGTTATCGTTGACGACATGACCTATTCCTACGATCCCCAAACTGAAGAATGGACCGTTGAAGAAGTTAGCGCGGATGATATGTCCGGTTTAGATCCCAGCAGTATGGATATCGAAACTATTTTCACCACCATTAATGACCTCAGCGCCATCGAAGGTGTTGTGGTTTGGTCACGCGCTGAAGATATGGACGGCATGGCTGTCTTTACCGTTGATATTCGCTTGGGCGAATTGTTGGTTGCTCCTGAATTTGCTGTTATGGCCGCTGAATTGGCTGGCGAAATGGGTGATGACTCAATGGACGCCGAATCAATGGGCTTCATCATCGGCATGTTGGGTGCTCAAATTAAGCCACAACTTGACGAATCAACCGTTCAATTGACCCTCTACATCAACCCTGAAGATCTCTATGTCTATGGCATTGGCTTCTTGTTCGATGTTAATTTAGATTTGTCCTTCTTGGGCGACTTGGCTGGCGATGATATGAGCATTCCGCCCATCGCTATTTACGCCGAATTGACCACTGAATTGTCACAACACAACGAAACCTTTGACATTGTTGCTCCTGAAGAAGCAATGATGGAATAGTTGAATAGTTCTCACTATTCAAAGCATTCGTTATAATGCAAGGGCGGGGTTCACTCTCCGCCCTTTTTTTATTGACAATTTGCCATAAGGTGAACCGTATGCAGAACTGGCGAAAACTCGGCGTCGTTGTATTTGTCATGAGCTTATTGAGCAGTCCATTGATTTCAATCTATGCCCAGGATGGCGCGACGACATGCCAACTTGATCCGGCTGATTGTGCCGTGTGGTCGGCTATGGCAACAGTCATGCAAAACGTCTCAAGCGTTGAAATTGCCGATGCCCAACTTAATCTTGTGCTAGATACAGGTAGTGCGAATCCCACCACGTTTGCCTTTGAAGGGGTGGGGCTATTGGGTGAGAGCGCCGAAATTCAATTCAGCAATCTGCATTTTTCAGGCGAAACCTATGATCAAGCGGTCTTGCGTCAAGTTGATGATATGGCCTATTTACAACTTGGTGAAGCAGGGGCTTGGCAAGGTGCATCCTTGGACCAAGAGGGCATCAGTTTTCTGGACCTCATTGATTTATTCTCCCCGAATGGGTTGCTCTGGCTGATTGAGTACTATGGTGCAGAACCCATTGGCCAATGGAATCGCGAACCCAATATCTCCACCGCAGATGGTGAGTTAGCCGTTTTCAGCATTGAATTTAAAATGAACGAATTGTTATTGTCCGAACAATTTACGCAGGGCCTAACGCCTTTATTAACCGGCTTTGGCGGTCAACAAGCTGATCTTGATAGCGACACCGCCAGCTTATTTTTGAGTATTCTCGTGGCCCAACTCAGTGATCAATTGCGCGATGCACCCTTTACGGTTGAAATCACCACGAATCTTGAGACCAACCGCATGACAGCCATGACTGTGCATCTGGCCGCTGAACTCGATTTCGGCTTTATTAGCGATTTGATGAGCGGGTCGAGCGATTCTGAATCAGCGCTGGAACCGATTACGCTCAATGTCGATTACAGTGCGCAAATTGTTGATTATGATGTGCCGCTGACTGTCACAGCTCCGGACGAGTGGTTGCGCGCAAATTTCAATCTCGATGTCGATTTTTTCAATTTAGCGGGAAATCCGATTTCCAATAGCGAAGTTATTGAAAATCCGACTCTGCAAAATGCCGAATTCGACATTGCCTACGGGGAAACACTCACGGGCGCACTCTCCGAGGAAAATGCGCATGATTATTATCAATTCACCGCAACTTCAGGCAATATTGTGACCCTAACGGCGGCCAGCGTCGCGGATGATAATTTATTAGACCTCTACATCAAACTCTATGCCGAGGACGGCGAACTTCTCATTGAAAATGATGATGCACTCAATAATCGGGAAATCGGGTTGCTGGATGCCGAAATTTATCGGTTCTCCATTCCCGCCGATGGTGACTATCTAGTTGAGGTGACGTGGCTCTTTGCCATCCCTGAACACGAATATACACTCACGCTCAGCGTTTTAGACGAATAAATTTGCAGGCGAAGAGATCAATCATGTATCGACCCACCGACCAACATTCAATTGATTGGGACAGGCTCATTGCGCGTTACGAATGGTTACGCACGCTCGCCGATTGTCCACAAGACCCCATCTGGCATGCCGAAGGGGATGTGCTGATTCACACGCGGATGGTGACTGAAGCGTTGCTGGGTCACGCGGAGTGGTCAAATTGGGATGCAGGCACTCAAACCATTATGTTTTGGTCAGCCCTCTTACATGATGTCGCCAAACCCATGTGCACCCGTGAAGAAAATGGGCGCATCATTGCCCCCCAGCATGCCCGCAAAGGGGCGCAACTTGCCCAAACCATTTTGTATCAAGCATGGGACGAGGCTACACCCGTCCCGTTTGCATGGCGGCAAGCTATTGTGAATCTCGTGCGCTATCATGGCTATCCGCTCTGGTTTTGGGATAAGCCGAATATCGAGAAAGATTTACTGCGGGCCAGTCTTAACGTCACTTGTGCACAGGTCGCCAATCTTTCGACGGCGGATGTCTTGGGTCGGACTTGCGACGATCAAGCCGAACTACTCAGTAAAATTGACCTCTTTCGCGACTATGCGGCAGAAAATGACTGTCTCACCAAACCGTATGCCTTTCCCTCCGACCATAGCCGCTTCCTCTATTTTCGGCGAGACAATCAGCACCCCACCCATCCCGCTTACGATGACACCCAATCCGAAGTGATTCTCATGAGCGGGTTACCGGGAGCCGGCAAGGATACATGGCTGACTGAGAATAATCCTGATTATCCCGTGATTAGCTTGGACAATATTCGCCACGAAATGAATATCTCACCGACAAGCAATCAAAGTCCGGTTATTGCCGAAGCCAAAGAACGGGCCAAAACATTTCTGCGCCAAAATCAAAATTTTGTCTGGAACGCCACCAATATCACCCGCCAATTACGCGGTCAACTCATTGACTTAGCCACTGACTATCAAGCGCGGGTTCGGTTGGTGTATGTCGAGGTGCCGTGGGCAGAATTGGTCCAACGTAATCAAGTGCGTGAGCATCCGGTCCCACTCGATGTACTCCAAAAATTAGCCGCCAAACTCGAAGTTCCCGAATTAATGGAAGCTTCTCAGGTTGAATGGTGGACAGACTAGAAAATACTGCCTCATCCAAACTTTCTCTGGACATGGTTTTAGACATACAATGGAACTAAACGCAAAAGTATCGCGTTGTAGGTGTGAAATCATGCTCAATATTTTAGGAGAAAATTGAATGAAACGTTTTTTAGTCGGCCTATGTGTGATGATGCTCTTGATTTTGCCCATGACGGCCTTGGCACAAGATGGTGGCGGGGATGGGGATGATGACCCGACAACACCACCCGGTGAATTGTTAGAGTATGGGGCCTCTGTCAGTGGTGAAATTACGAATCGTGAATTTGAACACCTCTATTATTTTGAAGCTAGCGCAGGTGATGTGATTGTTATCTCACTCAGTCAAGCCAATGAATTTGATGGCCTTGACCCTTATTTGTATCTCACAACTGAAGATAATGAATTATTGGCGCAAAACGACGATTCCGGCAGTGTGAATGCGCGCATCGTCTATCGCATTGAAGAAGATGGTCTTTATCAAATCGTCGCGACCCGCTTAGGCGATCGGACGGGAAGCACCACTGGCGAATTTATTCTTGATCTGGAACAACCCCAAGTGGCCGGGGCCGATGTGGTCATCGAAGGTACGTTACTGAGCCGCACGGAAACGAACTCCCACGTTTTTGTACCCGAAGAAGACGGCGTTTATACGATTACCTATACGCATGTGACGGGTAATTACTATCCAAATATCTTGGTCCAAAGCTTAGCTCCCAACGACTACTATTATGAGGAAGTTGGTATCCTTTCCGCGCCTGAATTAATTGGCGGGAGCTTGACTATCGCCCTCACGGCGGATCAGGTTTATATTTTAAGCACCCAAGAAAATTACTACGTCTACGATTACGATAGCACGGCTCAGCGCGCTGTTTATACGTTGGAAGTGAACTTGGCAGAATAAATTAAGTTTAACATGACTTCAGAATTGGACTGGCGCGCAGAAGTGGGTAATGGCAATTGAGAAGATAAACGGGATGTTTTTGAAATGCAGGTGAGGCATGCCTCACCCCTACCGATTAGTCGCGTTGCAATAATCCTTGGTAGAGGCGACCCATGTGTCGCCCGTTTTATCTCCACCATTAGTTTTGGGGTGTTCAATCCTAACTTGTACCTTTAACAAGGGGCTTCAACCAAAACGCACATTCGCTTTGACCGAATCGATAACGGTATCGTCAGCCAACGATGCCGTTATCTTTGCTGATTTCCCAAGTCGGACATAATGGCTTGATTATAATGTTTCGCGCGCTGTGATGTTATATTTTTGTTAAGGTCACCTGACAATTCTGATGCTGTTATATAATGATGGTAGGGTGCCTGTATAAACCAATGCGTCAAGCGGTGGTGAATCGTATTCGCATCATTACACAGCATGGTTTATACTAACAATAGCAAATATTTTGGGGCTTATTTTCTTCATGAAATGAAAAACTCTATTCTGTCATGAGAGTAGAAGGGAACTTTTGGATGTCAAATATTGTATTGAAGCGCTTGTTCGCGCTTACACTTGGCATAGCGCTCTTAGCCAGTTTCGGAGCCGTCATGCTGACGCAACCGACGCAAACAGCAGATGCGCAAGCGGCCTGTGGGTTGCTCTGGGATGCCAAATATTATAATGACCGCGAATTTGGAACGCAGGACGGCAGTCTTATTTGGGTGGAATGCTTGCCGCCGAGCATTACGGGAGGTCTTTCAACGACCTTCGACAGTGCCGCCGTTCCAGATACCAACTTCTCGGCTGAATTTGAACGCAGTGTCACGTTCGGCAACGGGACCTATGAATTCGTCGCCACCTTTGAAGATGGGGTGCGTGTTTATGTGGGGACCGAGCTCGTTATCGACGAGTGGACACTTTATCCCGGCCCACGCACTGTGACCGCCCAAGTCTATATTGGCGGCGTGCCGCAAAGCGTTAAAATTGAATTCTTTAACGGCAATGGTGGTAACGCTCGTTTAGATGTGTCTTGGTTGCAAATTTCATCTGGTGGTAACACACCCGTACCCGGTGTAGGCAGTGGCGGTGGCGGCGGTAGTTCCGGTACCAGCAGTACACCGGTACCCGTCTGTGACGATACCGTCTCTTCAACATCGCCGTGGAGCTCTGTTTATTACAACTCGACCGATTTTACGGGAACAGCTTATACACTAGAATCTTCATTTGACGATGGCAAACCTTTAAGTCGTGACTATGGGGACGTCTCACCGGGCTTAGGGCTTACGAACGATGCGTGGAGCGCCATTTTCACACGGAGTGTTGAATTCCCAATTACCAGTACTGTCGAATTCTCCCTCACGGTGGATGATATTGCCACGGTTTATTTAGATGGTGAAGCGATTATCGCCACCCACACGTACTTCACGGGTCAAACCTACACAGCTACCCTTGAAGTGCCTGAAGGTTCGCACACGATAGAGGTTAAATATACCGAATTTGTTGGCGACGATTACGTGAACCTCACATGGACTAATGCCGACAATGGTGGTGGTGGTTCCTGTGCCAATGTGGCCGGTGCGGGTGGTGGCAGTGTATCTTCACCAACCGGTGTTGTCGCCACAGTAACGGCTGGTGCAGGCTTGAATTATCGTGATTGCCCCGATTTGACTTGTACCAAACTGGGTAAAATCGATAATGGCACATCATGGGCAGTTTTGGGCCGCAATGATGATGCTACATGGGCTAATTTAGATGTAAATGGTGTATCAGTCTGGGCCTTGGCTGAATGGTTATCCTTCAGCGGCGGTGATTTCCCGGCAGTTCCAGTCACATGGGATAACGGGTTCGATCCTGAATTACCCGCTGGTATTCCAATCCGCGCGGTCGGTAATGTAAAACTGCGTGAATGTCCAAGTTTCCGCTGTGCCCGCATCACCTTCGTACCGTGGGGAACCCAAGTTGTGACAACAGGTATCAACTCCAACGGTTACTGGCTCAAGGTTTACTATAACGATCCGGAACTGGGTGTGGTAACAGGTTGGTCATATGCGTTGTGGTACTACAACAACGACTTCACCTTGCCCTTACCTGAACTTCCGGTTATCGCTGAATAACCTAATTCGCAGAAAATCAGAGGCGGCTCCAATGACGGGGCCGCCTTTTTTGTTTAGCTTGGCGTTGATTTCAACACTGGATACGAACTGAGTTACACTTAAGACAAGGGGCTAAAGCCGCCTTGTTATGATTATGGGGTTACAGGATCTGCTTAATTCCCGGTTATCCCCTTAACAAGGGTCTTCAGGCCCTTGCTGATTCATAATTCACGCTCAACCTGATTATTCCACAGTTCCCCAGAAAACATCGGTTAAGCTACCACTCCCCTCAGCCTCATATATAACCTGTTCTTGTTGCGTCGCAATATCCATCACAACCAGCGCAGAGGTATTGACTTCTTCATCGTTGCGAATGAAAACAATCGTAGCGTTATCCGGAGCAATATCCACAATATGATGATGCACAACTTCAATAAAGCGACGTCCAGATTTGATTTCAATATCGGCTAAGGCAGGTGTTTCGGTCAACTCAATGACTTCACCATCCGGCTGAACATGCAAAATCGTGGCCGTGGCTATACTTGTCCTCAGACAATTCGCAATCTGCCAGTGAACAAATACAACACTTTCATCATCCAACAAACTGACATCACTCAACAGCAAAGTGTCATTGACTTCATATAACGATTCTGGAAAAAAGCTGGCCAAGACAGGTTTCTTGATCAGCGACCACTTGCCACATGTTGGCAATTCAAAACCAAAACTACCTTGTTCTGGATCAGGTTGCATAGCCGCAACAATCCACGCATACTCTGGCGCGCTAGCGAGTTGTTTGGTTGGATCAAAATTCGGGAAGAGGTGTAAATCAAACGGCTCTAGCATGGTGCTGATTTCCCGTGGCCTTTCGTCGGCTTGCATATACATATAAATCGGAAAGGTGTTGACAGAAAATTCGAGAATTTCTTTCTCAGCAAGATAAGGATCAAACTGATACACTTGCGTTTCATCACGGCTTCCCTCAATCGTATAGTGGTCTGAATAGACCAAAAGGGTGTTATCAGCAAGCCATATTAAGTTTTCATTGGCATAGGGTTCAAGGGGTGTTACCGTCATGATCTCCCCTGCTTCCATGTCATCAGGAATATCGTATTTGGGCGGCTTACTAAATTCAAATTGCTGTGTCCCATCCAATTTGATCACCAATTTAGGTGCATCAAAATTGTCGGTAATAATCACCCACTCTTCATTGGGTGACCAACTATGCAACATCGGAATATAGCCGGCTGTGGCATAGAGTTGGGTGGATGTTAATGTCGCTAAATCTAGGACAAAAACTGTGTATTCATAACTATCGGGGATAGACGTGGTATAGAGCAATTGAGTTTTACTAGGGGCTAAATGAACATAGCGCGGCAAAATATTTTCGGCAATAGTTTCCACCTCATCCCCATTTTTCATATAAAGCGTATCCGCATCTGCAAAAAACATGAGACCATTTGAGGCGGCTTGCGTCATGCGCGACGGGTCAGGTGTTGGCGTTGGTGCATCTGAATTTTCAGGAATTTTGGTCGAAGAATCGTCAGTGTTATCCGATTGACAGGCCACAAGTCCAAGACTAATCATGAGCAAAAGAAAAACTAGCTTTTTGAACAAAATATACCTTCCCAACAAATTTTCATCAAAAGTAATTTAATATTAGCTTATCTTACTACGCTTCACAATTGGCGGGTATCTGACACTTTGCGGAGGAAGAATGTCAGGCTAGTCATTTGGTTATCCCCAACAAATTCATCAGAACGATGCTTGCAAAATTATGGCAACGGATTATAATGGCGCGAAGATTTCACAAGGAAATGGAGACAATGCCTGTGCGCAAGTATTTAGCGGCAGACAATCACATAATTTTCCATCATAAGCAAGCTGGACTTCTTTTCCTTCATAATTTTGTTGACTAAACGGGCTAAAATAGCCCGTTTTTTTTATGTCTAGTTACCGGAGAGAGTTGTTTTGTCCCACGATTTCAATACCTACCTAAGTCCATTCACGTGGCGTTATGGGTCGGACGAGATGCGTCAAGTTTGGTCGCTGGCTTATAAACGTCGGCTGTGGCGAAA
>JBNLCD010000168.1:0-10140 GCA_050303635.1 Anaerolineae bacterium | reverse complement strand
AAGATTTCGCCATTGGCATAGAGAATAAAACGACTATTGAGTGACCAAATGCCGAGCGTGACACGCTCATCATTTAATACTTCAGCAGACACATTCTCTTCAAGTGGAATAAATTCATCTTGGTCGCGCTTCAAAAAACTCCATGTACCATCCGGATTGATGAGGAAATAATAGCCGGGTGGACGACGGGTGCCATCATCCTGAATACGTACCATCAAGCCGGTGGTTGCTTCAATATCAGTGGGTGATGATTCCCAATCGAACTGCGCCTGTAGATAGTAATCACCAAGGGACAATTCGCCATCTGGTTTGACAAAAATGGCAAATTGAGGGTCAGTCGCCAAAATCAAGCGATCTTCTCGTTGAAAGGCAAAACGGCTATCATCCCAGCGCGAAATATCCCCGCTAAAATCTTCATCTTCCCAAACACGGGTATAGGAGGGCAAAACCCAAACCTGATAATCGCCTGTGCCGGCATAACGCCCAACTTGCAGGGTATAGATACCGCTTTGAGAAAATTCAACAGATTCCAAGCCAGCATCATAGACGAGCGGGGCCAAACGATCATCATTTTCTTTGAAAGTTTTGCCATCAGGGGCAAGAATGGTGAGATTGGGGTCTAAATCGCCATTTACGCGATTGACAATAAACGTCAATATATCGCCGTCTTCGATTTCGACTTGCCAGTTTTGGGTTGGAGCTGTTGGCGAGAGATTGCCTTGGCCGGGGATTCCAATGCGCAAAACAGGCGATTGAGCCATCGTTGAGGGGGATGGTTGCAATACGCCCCAACTTATACTCACGACGATCATGAAGGATAGTATCAATAAGCGCGCCAGTTTTTGCATTAGAAAATGGTCTCCAGCCACAACACTTAATTCAAAATTGCTTTCTGAGTTTAACAGATAGTTTCATAGAATGAAATTTACAGAGGGAAACCGTTTATTTAGGGTGGATTTCGCCGGAAATATATAAAAAACAAGGCTAGTTCAAAGCAATGAACTAGCCTCGGAATTTGTGATGTTTAAATTTAGATCATCTTGGCTTCAGTGGCTTCGATGGCTTCCGTTAATTTACGTAAGCCCGCAAGCACATTCCCATCGATGTGGATATGGACAACGCGGCGGCGACCTTGTTGGAGAGACCGTAAATCACCCAATGCTTGGGCACGATTCAGTGTGCCGAAGGTGTAAGGACGATCTGGAATTTCGCGATCAACGCCATCATCAGCGGTAATGAGGATAAATACACCCTTGTTGGGGCCACCCTTATGGAGTTGGCCTGTTGAGTGCAGGTAACGCGGACCATAACCAATCGTGACAGCCCGTTGGCGCGCGTGACGCAACCGCCGCCGAATATCTTCTAACGCTTCTTCAATTTCGGGACTAGCATTCAGATAGGCCAAAATGCCAATATATTCACCGGAACGAGCCAAGCTCAGATGCGCGGCCAGCAAACCACTCAATAAACTTGAATCGTAGTTGCGTTGGTGACAAATCTTGTCCAGAATTTCGCCAGTCCGATTACCTGTATAGAGGCGGACATTATCTTCTTGGAAGAAGTAGCTGGCTACCGGAAATTCGCCTTTTTCTTGGTAAACATCCAACAATTCATTGGTGTTCTTCTTCGCGCTAGCAACATTCGGTTCATCAAAGGGATTAATACCCATCATTTGACCAACTACCGCTGTCGCAAATTCCCAACGCAAAAATTCACCGCCCAAATCGTAGGCATCGCGCAATCTCAAGATCAAAACGGGATGGCCCGCTTCCCAGAGCGTACGTACCTTGGCATCAATTTCGGTGTCTTCACCATCTAAGCGTAAATAGACAAAGAGGCGGTCATCATCATAGTCATGCGGCATGCCAAAGGTGGCTCCCACGACAGGTACAACGCCTTCACCTTCTTTGCCAGTACTTTCGGCCACTAGTTGTTCAACCCAATTGCCGAAACTTTCAATTTGCGGCGACATGAGTAAACTCAGTTTGTCTCGACCTGCTTCAGCCACAACGCCTATCAAGGTACCCAACCATAAAGCGGGATTACCATCGGCGGGGACATCCCGTGCAATGGCATGTGTCATGCGTTCAGCGCTGGCGTATAGTTTTTCGAGATTGAGGCCCATCATCGCGGCAGGCACAAGCCCGAAATAGCTCAAGGCTGAATAACGTCCGCCAATATCAGCGGGATTTTCAAACACAAGATCAATTTTGCGTTCGACCGCAACCTTGGTCAGCGCTGAGCCGGGATCTGTAATAATGACAAAGTGTTTACCTGCCTTATCACCCTTCAGTTCCGTCATTTTTGCCCAGAAATAGTCAAAGAATGAACGGGTTTCAATTGTCCCACCTGATTTGCTGGCCACAATAAACATGGTTTGTGATAAATCAACGAGTGTTTCAATTTCTTGAATGCTGGTGGGTACGGTGCTATCTAGTACCAGCAGGGCTGGGAAGCCATCTTGCAAACCAAATGTCATCGCCATGACTTCGGGAGCTAAACTACTGCCTCCCATACCCAGCAAGACAACATGTTGCCAGTCTTGTTCTTTCACCTGAACCTGCAAATCAGCGAGACGTTGGCGGTCAATTTGATCACTCGTAATCGAATCGAGCCATCCTAAGCGATTGAGAATCACTTTTTGATGGTCAGGGTCATCTTTCCACCAGCTTGCATCGCGTTCCCAGATACGGCGCGGAGCATCCAACATATTTTCCAGCATATCGCGCACGTCGGTTTCATAAGCACCCATGACGTGCGATTGACGGTCAATGACACCCGCTTGAAGCATTTGACGCTTGCCTTCGATGGCATCCATTAAGTCATTGAAAGCATCGGCAAATTTTTCAACGCCATCAACTTGCAAAGCATGCGTGACGCGTTCAATATCGACACCGACATCAGCGAGTTGTTCCATGAAAACATCCAGTTCATCCCAGCCCTCTTCAAGTGTCGCGGCGGCAGTGCCATGATCCTTAAAGTCTTTTAGGGTAGCTGGGGGAACGGTGTTGACGGTGTTCGCACCAATCAAGGAATCGACATAAAGTGTATCGGGATAGGCCGGATTCTTGGTGCTGGTACTGGCCCATAAAGGTCGTTGAACCATGGCACCAGCTTCACGCAATTTCGCAAAACGTTCGCCTTCAAAAATCGCTTGATATTCACGGTAGGCCAGTTTGGCATTATTAATAGCCGTTAGACCCAATAATTTGCGATTAGCGGTTAGGCGATCTAAATCGCGACCCCGTGCCGCCAAAATATTGGATTCAAGTTGTTGGTCGACCATTGAGTCAATACGACTGAGGAAGAAACTGGCAACTGAGCCAATTTTGCTCACAGCTTGACCCGCTTCAAGACGACGTTCTAAGCCCCGAATATAGGCTTCAGCCACTTCGATGTAGTTGGCAACTGAGAAAATCAGTGTGATGTTAACATTAACGCCTTGGGCAATTGCTTCTTCGATAGCCGGAATACCTGCGGGGGTAGCCGGAATTTTTATCATGAGATTAGGACGATCAACCAATTTAAACAACCGAATAGCTTCATTTAACGTTGTTTCAGTGTCATTGGCAATCAGCGGCGATACTTCAAGACTAATATAGCCATCTGCACCATTGGTTCGATCATAAACGGGGCGCAGAATATCAGCACCATCTTGAATGTCGGCAATAGCTAATGCTTCAAATATTGCATTGGCATCGGCATCCAGCATTTTGGCAATTGTTTCATCATAATCATCGGAGTGCGCAATTGCTTTTTGGAAGATTGAAGGATTAGAGGTAATACCCATCACACCATCTTCATCAACAAGCCGTTGAACTTCGCCATTATTGATCAAAGCGCGGCTAATATTATCGTACCAGATGCTTTGTCCAAAAGCCTGTACTTCGACAGGCGGATTGTGAGCCATTGAGGATTCGCTCCTTAAAAATAGTTTGAGAATCATTGTACCTGTGTGCACAATGCTTACAGGCTTTATTTTACAAAAGGATTGTCAGAATCGGATTATAACCGACTGCAAATAAGGATACCAAACCCACCCAAAATGCGAAGGTGTAGTTTTGCCCAAAAACGTTAGAATAAATTTTCAAGGTGAGCGTGGGCTAGATTAGGATGCTGTTAATTTTAGCCACTTTATCATCTACGGTGTTGGGTTGGGTCGTGCCGTTTTAGCCGAATTATGGTACAAATTGGGATGATAGTGTGGAGTGACCTAAAAAGGATTAATAGATGATGTTTTTGGGTAGATTGCGTCAAATTATTTTATTGAGCCTCATTATTAGTTTATTGCTGGGTACTGGACTGATTGAAGCAAGTCCGCCCGTTCAAACCAATGCCAGTCCCATAAATTATGGAGATACGGTGCAAGGCGTGATTAGTGCTGAAGTACCGAGTCTCATCTATACATTTAGTGGACGAGAAGGCGATGATATTTCCATCACAGCGACTAATCAAGATGCTGGACTAGATCCCTTTTTGGCTTTGAGCGATCAAACTGGTAATTCAATTATGGAAGATGATGATGGTGCGGGTAATAATAATGCTCAAATTTTGATGACGTTGCCTGTCACCGGAGCATTTTTCATTACGGTGACCAGTTCACCCATTGCTGAAGAGGGTGCGCGCTTAGGCGTATTTAGTTTGGCGCTCGAATGTGACAACTGCATTATCACGACGACAGATATCGAAAACGCCAATAACACACCGGATCCAGTCCCCACCAACACTATTCAAACTGAGACACGCTTACAACGGATTGTACCTAATTCGACCATTGTGGGCTCATTTAACCAAACGACGAATTTCAATCTCTACTGGTTTGAAGGCAGTGCGGAACAATCCATCAGTTTTCAAAATACATTTACCAGTGATATTGACCCGCTTTTGGTGCTCTATGACAATGACTTGCGCGAAATCCAACGTAATCAAGCTGGTCAAAATCTAGAAATTGTCTTAAATGCGGATGGTCTCTATTTCTTAGCGATTGCCTCTTTAGAAATCGGGACGGCTGGTGGTTATCAAGTTAATTTTATCCAGCATTCCCAATCATCCGAAGCAGAGCTCAATGATGACACACTCATTTATGGCCAAACCCGAACAGGTGTCATCTCTAATACCAATCCAACCCGGCGCTTCCGTTTTAGTGCTGAAGCTGGCGATACGATTACCATTACCATGAATCGGACCGATGGCGATTTAGATAGTTTGCTCGTATTGGCCAGCGCCGCCGGAGTCACATTGGCTGAAGATAATGATGGCGGCGGTATTAATGGGGATGCGCGGATTGCCGATTTCCTGATTAGTGAAACAGGTGATTATTTCATCTTTGCGACCCGTCGCCAACAGGATTTGGGCTTTACCGCAGGTGGTTTTGAACTCTCATTAACCTCTGATGCTCCGCCTCGTTTGCCCACTGATAGCCAAATGCCATCCGATTATGTGGGTTTACCCCAAATCAGTTACGGTGGTGTGATCGATGGCACGATTAGTAATGATCAATTTGTGAATATTTTTGTTTTCTATGGGGATGGCGGCGACAATATCTCGATCAGTATGGAATCAACCGATGGCCAACTTGATCCCAAATTGATTCTGCTGGATGCGAACCGTATTCCGTTAACTGAAAACGACGATGTGGTGGAGGGTCAGGTGCGTGATTCTTTGCTGGAATACGTATTACCCGATGACGGTTACTATGCCATTGTCGCCACGCGGTTTGAAGACGAAGAAGGTTCCATTCCGGTGACGACAGGCGACTATACGCTGACATTTGATTTGAGTGACAATGTCGGCACCAGTAGTTCACCCGTCGATTTGGATTTTATTGATCAATTATCAACTGAGGTGTTGATCGCTGGACAAACACCGAATGGGAGTTATCGCTCGTTAACTTTGGGTAAGATCTATAATTTCGAAGCGGCGGAAGGCTCGTTGATTGACTTTTCCGTCACTGCCGATGCCAATGCCGTTTCAACCGTGATTTTGTTTAATAGCAATTTCCAAACACTCGCCGCATCTGACAACAGTGTTTTACTTGCAATTACGGCCCCTGCGACCGATGATTATTATGTATTGGTGACACCCCAAGTTGGTCCAGCCATTACCACCGATAGCGGCTATTTTGTCGCCCTGAATATTGAGGTCGGCAATGGGAGTGGTGGCACTGTTTTTGATGGCAGTGGCAACACCGGCGGCCCGACCGTTCCGATTACATACGGGAATACTGCGGAAGGCACCTTATCCGATATCACGCTCGCCCGACGCTATACTTTCCAAGGTCAAGAAGGGGACTTTGTCGAGATATTCATGAATGCTACAGGCACACCAGTTATCGATCCATTGCTCCAACTCTATGGGCCGGATGGTGAGTTGGTCGGCGAAAATGATGATGTTGAACCGGGCGTAAACCGTAATTCAGCTATTCGGATGAATTTACCTGAAACAGGTCAATATACGATTGTTGCGACCCGCTATACGGGCGAAGATGCGGCCCTATCAACCAGTGGTGATTTCACATTGAGCTTGCAATGGCAAAATCCAGCCACAGTTGGTGTTAATCAGGAAGTGATTGATATCGAATATGGTCAATCCTTAAACGGTACCATTGATGAAGATACCTACCTGCAATTCTATTATTTTGTCGGTGTGCAAGGGGATAACATCATCGTGGATATCAATACACTGGACGGTAATTTAGATGGTGTTTTATATCTCTATGCTTTGACTTCTAACAATGAACCGCTGTTATTGGTGGCGAATGATGATAGTCCATTGGGCGGGACGTATGACCCGTATATTGAATATACGTTACCCCGCAGTGGTCCCTATCTCATTGCGATTACGCGCTATAACGATCCCGAAACAGATGCGACCAGCGGTACCTATAACATCAGCTTGGATGTAGTTGAAGCATCAGAGGATACGCCTGCCGAATCTGAGGCAACCACCGAATAATAACACCGCCTTAATTTAAATATAAATAAGCGTGGACTTGTTGACTAGCTAGCCCACGCTTATTTTATTTTTGGAGTCGAAATATTCACTCAAATTTGTTACCGTACAGAACATATTTTTAAGCTGAGAAAGAAGTTGACCAAGCCATGCGTTTTTCTGAATTGTTTAATCGGACCCTCCGTGAAGTTTCCACCGAAACCAACTGGCAGCATCTGCCCCTCGCGTTGCGCGCAGGCCTGATTTATCAATATGATAGCGGGCGCTATAGTTGGTTGGCGCTGGGTGTTATTATCCGTCATAAATTGAAATCACTCTTAGCCGCGCATCTGCAATTTCAACATCGTATCGAAACACCGAGTGCTTCACCCCTCGCGATTGCACAAATCAGTGGCCATATCATTAACTCTTATAAACAATTGCCGGAAACACTCTATCAATTCGCTATCAATACAGGCGAGGGCAGTCCTAAAGATGGCTTACTGCAACTTCGTGAATATGAAACGTTCAATACCTATACCGTGTATCCCAATGCCGAAGATTCAGTGCAATTTCAAGATAGTTTCTGTGGTGCCTTGAATCAGTTTTTTAGCCGGCTCGGCATTGATATTCTAGAAATTAATGGGCTGGATGATGGGTTTAGTTTAGTGCACCCCCACCCGCAAGGACCGGATGAATATGTCTTCTGTCCGGTGTGTGCCTATAACGGGATGCGGGCCGTGGCAAAATTTGATATCCCTACAGCGGAGTTGGATGTAGCGAAATCTGCAATGGAAAAGGTCGAAACGCCGGATTGCAAGACCATCCAAGCCGTCGCTGATTTCGTTGGTGTCCCGACTGCCCAAACGCTGAAAGCGGTCTTTTTTGTGCACGAATATCCGGTGGATGGCAAATCCGAATTTGTTTTCGCGGTTATTCGCGGTGATTTAGAAATTAGTGAGGCCAAATTACTGCGAGTGCTCGGCGGGGTGGGCAGTTTGCGACCAGCAACCGATGATGAAATTCGCAAGGCGGGCGCGGAACCCGGTTATGCCTCACCCGTGAGACTGGACCCTGCCAAAGTCAAAATCGTAGGGGATATCTCCGCAAGTGCCGAAGCCGGCTTTGTGGTTGGCGCGAATGATGCAGGTTATCACTTTGTTCATGCCGTGCCAGAACGTGATTTTAAAGTTACCCTCACCGCCGATATTGCAGAAGTTGAAGATGGCAATATTTGTGGCGATTGTCATGTTGGGCAACTCAAAATGGAGCGAGGTATTGAGCTAGGGTATTCGGCGCAACTCGGCACCCGGTACAGCGAATTGAGTGATGCTTATTTTCTGGATGACCAAGGCAAGCGCCAACCCTTCCACCTCGGCATGTTCAAAATTGGGATCGAGCGTGTATTGGCCACAGCTATTGAACTCAATCATGATGAAAATGGCATTATCTGGTCACCTTTAGTGTCACCGCATCATGTGCACATTGTGGTCCTCAGCAAGAAACAGGAACCGCTGGAAACCGCTTTGGCCATCGGTGAACAACTCGAAAATCTGGGTTTGGGAGTGTTAATCGATGACCGTAAAGAATCTCCCGGTGTTAAATTCACCGATGCGGACTTATTAGGCTTACCATTGCGGATTGTGGTTAGTGATCGCTCATTGAAGGAAGGTGGCGCTGAAGTGGGTATCCGTACCCAACGCGAACGTGAAGTCATCCCCCTTAATGAAGTCATTAACTGGATCAATATGAAGTTTGATGAGCTATGGTAAAGCAACTCGATGGAAATTTTCTTTGCAACAGGTAATGTCCATAAGGTCGCCAAAATCGCCGCAGTTTTGGAGTATCCGGTTGTGCAAATTGATATCGATTTACCTGAACTACAAGCGGTTGATGCCCGTGAAGTGATTGAAGCCAAAGCAAAAGCCGCGTATGACTATCTCAACAAGCCAGTTTTAGTTGAGGATACAAGCCTAGCTTTTCTCGCTTGGAATGGTTTACCCGGTGCTTTGATTAAACATTTTTTACATACGGTTGATAATGCGGGTATTTGCAAGATGCTAGCCTCGTTTGAGGATAAGCGCGCTATTGCTGAAACGCATCTGGGCTATTTCGATAGGCGGGGCATTCATATATTTTCGGGGCAAGTCCCAGGAAAAATTGTTGATGTGCCGCGCGGTAAAAATGGTTTTGGGTGGGACCCGATTTTTCAACCAGATGGCCATTCTAAAACATTTGCCGAAATGAGCCTGCAGGAGCTTGATCAAATAGATTTGCGCAAAGAAGCAACCCTGCAACTCAAACAATATCTTGAGGATAATCATATCCATTAAAAACTATTGAGTCACTCGAATCTAAGTGGCTCAATAGTTCTATACTAGGCAAGTTGATCGATTAAGCGTCGAAGAAATCCTTAGGTAAATCCAGACGATCAGCAAATTGCGGACGATGACCGGTCCAGACAAAATCACCGACTAAATGCCCATTTTCATCGGTATCTTGAATTTCAAAGCGCATCAAATCACGGGTTTCAATGATGTTGTCGCGTAAGCCACGCACTTCAGCGATCGTGACAATTTTACGTTTGCCATCGCTTAGCCGATTTTGTTGCAAGACTAGATGCAGAGATTGCGCCATACGTGAACGGATTTGGAGCAAGGGCAAATTAGTGGCCGCTGTTGCCATCATTTCAATGCGTTCAAGGGCATCTTGAATATTATTGGCGTGCATCGCGAACATACTGCCGTCATGGCCTTGCGACATGGCTTGAATCATCTCCCACGCTTCTGCATCCGCGACATCTGCGGTCAAAATGCGATCAGGCCGCATCCGATAAGCACTTCGAATCAAGGTGGCGGTATCAATGCCGCCATTACCATCGACATCGGGTGGTTGACTTTCAAGTGAAACAACATGTGGATGTTGTAACCGTAATTGAACCATTGTCTCAGCGGTAACAATACGCTCATTATGGGGAATAAATCCCGCAATGATGTTAAACAGCGTCGTTTTACCACTGGCGGTTCCACCGGAAATAACCATATTGAGGCGAGCTTGCACTGCCGCTTGCAAAAATTGTTCAACCTTTGGCGTGTAGCTCCCAAAGCCGATCAAATCTTTGCTAGAAAATGGATTGCTTGTGAATTTCCGAATAGTTAGCAAGGGACCGGTCACCGCGACGGGTGGAATAGCCGCGTGAACGCGTGAGCC
>JBNLCD010000167.1:0-10149 GCA_050303635.1 Anaerolineae bacterium | reverse complement strand
GAGGTTCCACGCTTTATTCATTGGGGCAAACCCGTTGAAGAACTGGTGCGCGACCACCCCGGCACAACCTTGTCGACAGCAGGCATGAGACTGCCTAACACAGTTTCTACCTTCTCGGTTTGGAACTCCCAACGCGAAATGGTTGACATGGTGCGTGGACGTAGCGCTGTGCCGCAACCGAAGCGCCATGCGACGGCAATGGTCGAGCGCGAACGCAAAGATTTTCACTTCGAGTTCACGACGCTTCGTTTCAGACCAATCGCCGAGTACGGGCAGTGGGAAGGCTGTACCAATATTGTTCCAATTCACAACGCCGAGTGACACCACAACCAGGATATAGGTTTCACAAATACTGAAAATAAAACAGCGTGGGTGCCATCCACGAACACCCACGCCATTTCGAAGAGATAGTGGAAAAAATCAAATTTAGGTGGGTGTGCCCAACGTCAACACATCGGCCACTTCTGCCGCGAGATGATATTTACCAAAGGGCGGCATGATATACGCGCCTTGGACAGTATCTTTCAACTCAAGCAAAAGTTCCTGCGTAATAGCGACACCTTCAGTTGAACTATCGTCAGCCCCGGCTACCCGTTTTTGCAGATAATCGGGGATGAAAATACCCGGAACTTCATTGTGCAAAAATGAGGCGTGCCGTTCGTTATAAAGCGGCAACAAGCCCACAATAATCGGAATTGGCACGGGTTCACCCATGACGTCTTCATAGCGCTCCATAAACTGTTTCGCGTATTTCGCTTCGTATATGGGTTGCGTCAGAGCATAATCCGCGCCCGCTTCAACCTTCTTCTTGAGCAAATTCACTTCTTTATCAAGATCATCACGATTGAGATTTAAGGCTGTTCCGACAAAGAAACTCGTTGATTGACTGATTTCATTCCCCGCCTGATCAACACCCGCATTGAGTTGCTTTTTGATGATGTGAATCAAGCCAGATGGCACCACATCTTGCGTGTTCGACGCATCGGGATAATCGCCAATATGCGTCGGGTCGCCCATCACCACAAAAATATTGCGGACATCAAGGGCGTGCGAGGCTAATAGATCACTTTGCACCCGCAAAAGATTTCGGCCCCGTGTGGGGAAATACAAAATCGTTTCAATACCGACGCGATCTTGAATCAAATGGGCGGCGGCCCACGGGCTCATCCGTAAGCGGGAACGCGGACTATCCGGAATATTAATCGTATCCACGCCTGCTTGTTTGAGCATATCGGCGGCGGCCAATAAGCGTTGCGTGACAAAACCTTTGGGCGGTGTCATTTCCACTGTGACGACAAATTGTCCATTCGCCAATTTTTGTTGCAATTGGGTCGGCGGTTCAAGCACGTCGCCGTTGAGTTCTTGTTCTTCGTCGGGGGTGGATAGCAAAATCGAGTGAGTCCGCGTTTCGTCATCCAAAGCTTCGCGCATAGCTTTGATATGGTCCGGCGTGGTGCCACAACAGCCCCCGATGATACACGCGCCCGCATCCGCAAAAGCCAATGCATATTCACCGAAATAATCGGCGGTAGCCGGATAAATAACCCGTCCCGAAACTTGCTCGGGCCAGCCCGCATTCGGCATCACGGAGAGATAGACATCATCGCCCACAATTTGCTTCATCATCATCAAAATACGGCGTAATTGAGCGGGGCCACCGCTACAATTAATGCCAATCACATCGGCACCCGTCGCCGCGAGTGTGCGCGCGACATGATTCGGCGTTTCACCCATCAAGGTGCGGTCATCGCGGGTGAAGGTCATGCTCACCGCAATAGGAATATCCGGTTTGATATCACGGGCCACGTTGACCGCAATTTCAAGTTCACGGGTATCGCTGAACGTTTCGAAGAGAATATAATCCACGCCACCATGAATCAGCGCACCGATTTGTTTACGGAAAGCGCGCGCCGCATCTTCTTCACGGACGCGACCAAATGGAGCCAGATAGACACCCAAGGGCCCGACCGAACCTGCAATATAGACATCGTCGCGGAAACTGGCTTCAACCACCCGTTGAGCGAGTTCAACGCCCGCCTGGTTAATTTCAATGGTTTTGTGTTCGAGCTTGAAACCGGCCAATTTATAGGGATTGGCGCTAAATGTATTGGTTTCAATGATTTCAGCGCCGGCTTCTAAATAGCGGCGATGAATGCTCGCCACCAATGCCGGATCGCTGAGATTGAGCGCATCAAAGCACGAATTCAACGCGATACCGAGTCCGTGCAAATTGGTTCCCATCGCCCCATCAGCTAGAATCGGGCGATCTTGGGCAAGACGCTCACGAAATGGAATTTTTGGCATTGTGTTTTATCCTTACCCTAGGCTAGGTATAGGGTGTTCAAATGCAAAAACACGTTTGGTTTTTGCGAAATATTGGTGAGAGACACGGCATCCCGTGTCCCCACCGATTATTTGTTAGTAGCGAAATTTGGAGGGCGACAGTCATGCCGTAACCCCAATTTATCCTTACGATTCCAGTAATTGTTCAACCCGATTCACACCCACGCTGTAGTACTTGGCTTGCGGGTGATGGGTGATAATGGCGGCCGTCGATTGCTCTGGCACCAATTGATACGATGTTGTCAGCGTCATGCCGAGACTTTCCTCAACAGGCAACAATTTGAAGACCAATTCATGATCTTCCAAATCGGGACAAGCCGGATAACCCCAGCTATAACGTTTGCCGCGCTTGGTTTCGATACCGAGTTCGCGTTGAATATGTTGATGCACAAAGCTAGCCGTCGCTTCGGCAGTTTGCACGGCTAAACCGTGGAAATAATAAGCTTCAGAATATTCGTCGCCGTCTTGGAAGGCATCAAATTGTTGAGTGGCCGCATTCCCAACCGTGACCACTTGCAATGGACAGACATCAACGCGCCCACTGTCCACTGGCGCATAATAATCGCTCAGGCAGAGCAAATCACCATCCGGTTGACGCGGGAAACTAAAGCGTCCAATTTCGTCCAATTCTTCTTGGTCGGACCAAATTTGCGGGTCATAGATAACCAACTCATCCCCATCGGATTGCGCGGGAAAATAACCATACACCGCTTGCGGTTGCAAGGTCTTATTCTTACTCGCCGCTTTCATCATCGTGGTGAGACGTTCTTCAAAATCAGCTTGCAAAGCATCCCATTCGGCACCGTGCGTATTTTTCGCGCCCCAACTTAGACGGAACAGTTCCGGTTTATGGATATGCGAGAAGACGTTTTGCAACGGAATTTCGCGAATGGTCTTAACACCCCAGAACGGCGGATTCGGAATATCAGCGGCGGCTTCAATGGCGGATTTACCATTACTCCCCCGCACTTTACGTTCGGGACGTTCTTGGCCTAATTCCTCATAGGCTTCGGTGTAAATTTGTTCAAGGAAGTTCGCGCGCTCGTCGGTATTGGTCAATTTATCGACCACGGCCAAACCTTCAAACGCATCCTTGCAATAGAATACGCCCGGTTCATAGGGTTGGTTATTGTCATCAAGGAAAAGAATGCGTCGACCGAAACGGCGATTGATGGCCGCGCCACCAACGAGCACCGGATAATCCAAACCACGGCGCGCTAATTCATTGACAATCAGCGGCATTTGCTTGGACGTGCTGACCAACAACGCACTCAAACCAATCGCGTCGGCATTATATTCTTGCGCGGCTTCAATAATGGTATTGGCCGGGACTTGTTTACCTAAGTCATGCACTTCATAGCCATTATTGCTGAGAATGGTTTTTACCAAGTTCTTGCCGATATCATGCACATCGCCATAAACCGTCGCCAAAACGACGGTGCCTTTAGTCGTGCCTTCTTTACGTTCAAGGAAGTTTTCGAGATAAGCCACGGCCTTCTTCATGACTTCGGCACTTTGCAACACAAATGGCAAAATCAATTCACCAGAGCCGAATTTGTCGCCAACTTCTTTCATCGCAGGTAACAGCACGGTATTCAAAACTGTCACGGCATCGTGGCGGGTGAGGCAGTCATCAATGAGCGCTTCCACGCCTTCTTTCTTGCGGTGGACAATATGCCAGTGCAAGGCTTCTTCGGCGGTCATGTCGGCGGTCGGGTCAACCGTTTCATCGTCGCCTAAGGACACATCATTTTCTTCAAAATATTGAATGAAGCGCGGCAAGGCATCAATATCGGAATTGAAAATGAGGTCGTTGCAAAGTTTGCGTTGATCTTCTTCAATTTCGGCATAGGGCTTGATGTGCTTCGGATTGACAATGGCCATATCCATGCCCGCTTGCACACAGCGATAGAGGAACACACTGTTCAAGACCGCGCGCGCACCCTTGGAAACCCCAAAACTAACATTGCTGACACCCAGCGAAGTCAAGCAACCGGGCAGATGTTCTTTAATCAGGCGGATACCTTCAATGGTTTCCTGAGCATCTTCGCGGAGTTCTTCTTGCCCGGTGGTCACGGGGAAGGTCAACACATCGAAAATTAGATCTTCCGGTGCAAGACCATATTCATTGACGCAAATATCATAAATGCGGGTGGCAATTTCGAGCTTGCGTTGGGCAGTGTGGGCCATGCCTTCTTCATCAATGGTCAAAGCGACCAGCGCCGCACCATGTTTCAACGCAATCGGCACCACGGTATCAATTTTCTCACGGCCATTTTCGAGATTGATACTGTTAATCACCGCCCGACCGGGATAAACCGCCAACGCCGCTTCAATGACATCGGCTTCGGTGCTGTCAATCATGAGCGGGGTCGTCACACTCATCGCCAATTTCTTGACGAGGGTTTTCATTTGTTCGGCTTCATCATCGCGTTCCGTCAAGGCTACACACACATCCAAAATATGCGCGCCGCCTTCGACTTGATCGTGAGCAATTTGCAAAATACCATCGTAATCATCCGCCAAAAGTAAGCGTTTAACCGCGCGACTCCCTTGGCTATTCACCCGTTCCCCAATCAAGGTTGGGCCCGGATTTTGGATCAAAGCTGTATTGAGCATGGCGGAAGCGACTTCAGCTTCAGTTTGCGGATTGCGCACAGTCGGTTGGCGCTTGGGATCATTCTTGACCACCGCTTTGTGGAGTTTCGCGAGATGGTCCGGCGTGGTGCCGCAACAGCCACCCACGACATTCACACCCAAATCGACAAATTCAGCCATCATTTCCGCAAATGGATCGGGGAGCATCGGATACACCGCTTCGCCATCAACATTGATGGGCAAACCGGCGTTCGGTAAGACACTAATCGGCTTGGTGGTGTGTTCGACTAAATATTGAATCGGCGCACGCATGTGTTCGGGACCGGTGGAGCAGTTCAAGCCGATAACATCAATCGGCAATGCTTCGAGAATCGCAACTGCCGCGCCGATTTCGGTTCCTAAGAGCATCCGGCCTTGGACATCCAAAGTGACCTGCGCTTGAATGGGCACGCGTTGACCGGAGTCGCTGAAATAGCGGCTAATACCGTGAATGGCGGCTTTGACTTCCAAAATATCTTGGCTGGTTTCAATCAAAAGGAGGTCTGCGCCCCCTTCAATCAGACCTTGGGCTTGTTCATAGAAAAGATCAGCCAGTTCATCAAAATTGGTTGCGCTGAGTTCAGGGTCATCGGATGAGGGCAAGAAACCGGTGGGGCCAATACTGCCCGCGACAAAACGGGGAATACCTGTATCTTCCGCAAAACGATCGCAGACACGCCGCGCTAACTGGGCCGCGGTCCGGTTGATTTCAAGGGTTTGGTCGCCTAAGCCATATTCATTTAAGGTATGGCGATTAGAACGGAATGTATCGGTTTCTACCACTTCAGAACCCACGTTCAAGAAGCTGGCATGGATTTCTTCAATGACATCGGGCCGCGTCATCACCAGATAATCATTACAGCCATTATATTGTTCTCCACCAAAATCGTCGGCGGTGAGGTCATAGCGTTGCACGCTCGTACCCATCGCACCGTCATAAATCAAAACATGATCCGCAATAGCATCGAGATAGCGACGATTGGTGTAATCAGGTAAATTGATGGTCATAAATTGGCTCTACTCCAATTGGTTTATGATTGTTTTGGGCTAAAATTTCAGCATATCCTACGGGTAATTTTTTGGTATTTTCATTAGGGGGATAACAAAAAACCCCTTATGTGTGATAAGGGGCGCGTTCCTGTCATTTTAGTGGATGGCGGACCCTCATCTCCCAGAAAATACTGTCGGATTTTGCACCTTCCTCTAAATTGCCTATTTAGAGGGGTTGCCGCGGGTTCTTCGAGCCGTTCTCTCCCCCGCTCTTGATGAGTTATGGGTATTCAATTGTGAACTACTTAGTATCGAAATAGTAGCTCAGGGCACGTGACTTGTCAAGCAAATTTGGTTATATTGGTGCATCTAATCCTAAATAGATAAACCAATTTATATGTAAATCTATTCATCTTTTGAAAATATTTACTTTAGAATTTAGTGATCGAGGCAAATCAGATGGACGAAAAGCAAAAATTATGGAAAAAACATGCAAAAGAAATATCCCACATTGTTGCAATTGCATCAACTACCGAAACACAGGAATATCTTCAATTGGCTGAAAAAGCCGCTGAAGATCTGACTCCTGACGAATTCAATAATCTATCGCTATTCTTTCATAAAAATGTGCCAGACACGCCCAATGACCAAATGGAACGTTTCCCGGGTTTTAGCGGGTCAGTTGATTGGATGGCAACAGTTCAGAGAGCAATATTTGCTATATATTACGCACGTCCTGAAGTATCGCTATCTATAGTAAAAAAAATAGCATTTGGTCCATATGATTGGACACAAATTATTGCAATTGAAGTTTTATGCCTTTGGACCTCACAAAACAAAATTGATAAAGAACAGATAATCGAAGAAATTGCTGAAGCAATGCCAGGATTTCGATATGAAGCCTTAATGCCTTCAATTAGTTATGTTGCACGGGTGGGTTATCCTCATCCTAAACTTATCATGCAACTAGAAAAATTTATTGATGAGTATTCGGAATACGATCCGGTTGATGTCATGCACATTATTAATGCTCTAGCTCTTCTGGATAAAGAACTTACAAGAAAACATGAACAATTCTTGCGTGATTTGATGAATGGTAAGGGTTTGGAGGATAGGCACCCAATACTAGATGGAGCCGTGATAACAAATAATACTGAAGTTTCTTGGGGTAGAGGCGGTCCACCACCAGCAGATACACATCAAATCCGCGCGGCTACATTATTGAATTTTATTTTCCCAAGTGATGCAGAAAGTTTTTCCAAAATAAACGATTGGCAACAAAATCATCCAGACCAAAAGGTTAGAGATGATTTGACAAGATGGCTAGAACAAAAATCACAGCAGAACTAAAATAAAATTAGTTCTGCCATAATGGTAGTAAAATGCAATTTTAGGAATTTGCTTCGTGTTTTTTCACAAGAAGCTCCCAAATCTCATTAATCACCGGATGTGCATCAAAATTCTCGACATTTTTGACGTTCTTCCAGAAATCACTGAGGCACGTATAGCCAATGTGTTCATATTCAGTGACTTGCACCATCATTTCGAGTTTATCGGCGGCGCGGACAATTTTTGCTTCAAGCGTTTCGCCTGCTTCAAATTCATCCCATAAGGTGAGGTAATGTTGCCCGACCTTATCTAAATGCGTGGTCATGGTTTCGACGGCACCGCGTTCCGCCGTATGTTTGAGTTCATCCGGAATAAAGCGCATGGCCGGATAGGGAATATCACCAATTTTTGCTTCGCCGAATTCATGAACCAACGCCATGCGAATGACGCGGGGGGCATCCACTTCAACGCCATTGGCGACCAACCAATCGGCTAAGACCATCGCCAGGGTTGCCATGCGATAACAATGATCGGCGACACTTTCGGCTTCTTTAATACCCCGAATGCGCCACCCGGAACGCGGCAACATTTTCAGGGTATGGAGATTTTCAATCAATTCAAGAATAGCTTGGGCTGACATAAAGCGTACACTTTCTGTGACAAATTGAGTGCGTACCCCACTTTACGCCGAAATGCGGTGTGAATCAAGCGCGATGAAATTATTGAAGTGGTCAGGGAATGACAAAATAGGTATTTTGAGACAGACTTTGAAGGTTCAAATGCACGGCAAAATCACAGTTTGCTTCCGCCTATCGCGTTACCGCGTTATCAATCAACCTGGAAATTGACCAGAATCGCACAATCACCCACAAAATCAGCATGGCTATCAAAGACCACGACACGAATCCAATACTGGCCCGTAATATAATTGTCGCGGAAATTGACAATGCCTAAACCACGCTCCGTGCTCACCCGATTGAAATTTTCATAAACCGTGTGATAGGCCGGTGCGCCACCTGTATGCTTAACTTCAAGACGATAGAAGCCAAAATCGGCATTATCCGCTAAACCGACCATTTCAAAGCCACTTTGGAGAGTGGAGCCAGGCGCCGGATAGTAAATTTGAATTTGCGGATTGGGGCAGTCCGTTCGGGCCGTTGATGTTTGAGTCGTGCCAATCGTACCGGGCGGCACCATAAATTCTTGGCCAGCTTGCAGTTCAATGTTAATCAGGCAATTGGCCAAAGCTAACTGCACCATACTTGTGCCGGTTTGCAATGACAGTTCATAGAGCGATTCACCCGGCTTCACATAATACAATTCCCAATCGGGTTGCGGTTCACAGGGAACTTCGCTGGGTGTGTAGGATGGGGTGAACGATGGCAAAATCGGCACAGCGGTGAATGTATAGGTCGCGACCGCCGTGAATGTTGACGTAATCGACGGGGTAAACGTCGCGGTATTGGTAGGCGTCCGCGTTGGAGTGTTCGTTTTAGTCGGCGTATCAGTTTTGGTTGGTGTGTCCGTCGCCGTCGGTGTATCTGTGTTCGTCGGCGTATCGGTATTTGTTGGTGTATCTGTCGCCGTATCCGTTGGGGTGAAACTTGGTGTCTTAGTCGGTTTATCAGTTGCAGTGGGTTCAACTGTCGCGGTATCGACTTCAGTTTCGGTCGATGTAGCCTCTTCTTCAGTTGGACTTTCGGCTGGTTCGGCGGTGTCTGTCTCACTCGGTGGAATATCGGTTGCTGTGGGGCTGTCTGTTGCAGAAGCTTCAACCGGCGTGGCGGATTCAACCGTTAGCGAGTTGGTTTCGGTGCCATCTTGCGCAATGGCTGTCGAATTATCAACCAAAATATTGGGCGGCGCGGTGGCTGTTGCCTCAGAATCCATATCCCGATTGCCCAAGGTCAAAATCACGCCAAAGGCCAAGGCCAAAGCCATCATACTCACCACAATAACTGTGACCACTACTTCATTTTGACGATCCCGCCGCCGCATTAGCTTTCTCTCAAGCTCCTATAACGTTCAATGTAGGTTGTTTGTTAAGTTCAGCGTAGCACAAATTTTCTAAATGTAATAGTTTGAATAGGGTTTCCATCAGAACTTCAATGGTTCTGGGCAACGCTTCTCCTGTGTTGAAGGGGTATGTTTAATAATTTCGAAGTTATTTACGGCATGCTTGATGAATTTGAGCTATGATTGAACCAGAGGAAATAATAAGTACGCATAGTTTGGGTAATATTTTTGGCCATTTCTATTGTGTGCTAACAGATTAAGGATAGTTATTCTTGATGAAAAAATATCTATATGGGCTGTTGATTATGGGCCTATTGTTGTCGTTTGTATCCCTGAGCCAAGCCCAAGACGAACCTGTCTGTGATATGGATTTGGCCCGTAGTCTCTATAATGAAGCGCTGGCTTTCCAAGAAAGCGGTGACGCGGATAAAGCCCAAGAGTTGTTAACGCAATCCCAAGCAATTATGGCGGCCTGTCAAAGTGGTGCGCCCAATGCGGACGAACTCCCTGAACTGCCTTTTGAATTGCCTGAAGGGATTTTTGACCCAGCCAATCAAGTCTTTACCAATGGCGCTTGGCGACCACCCGTGGTTTATCAAATTAACAATGTGGACATGGTTTTGGTACCCGCGGGTTGTGTGAATTTAGGCAGTGATACCGCCGCAGATTATGCTATTGAAAATAACAGTCAACCTGTGCATCGGGTGTGCTTCGATGAGCCGTTCTGGATTGATCGTTTCGAAGTGACCAATTCGCAAGTGGCGCAATTCACGGACCAAACATTTACGCGCGATGAACTCACCTTGCCCTACAGCAATATTTCATGGTTTGATG
>JBNLCD010000166.1:0-10154 GCA_050303635.1 Anaerolineae bacterium | reverse complement strand
CTCCATTAATCCGAATCTGGGGGGCAAATTCAAGCGCGGCCATCCTCGTCAACTCAACCAGTGCTTTTTTCGCCAGCAAATACGCCGCATAAGGGTATTGTTGATAGCCAATTTTGTTGTCGAGAATATTGATAATATTGCCTTGTTGCACATGCTTGGCGAAAGCTTGCGTCAAAAAGAACGGTGCTCGCAAATTGACGTTCATCTGACTATCAAATATCTCAGGTGTGGTTTCAGCTATCGGTGCTTGCGCATAACCTGATGCTGAATTGACCAATATTTTTAAATCCGAAAAACGCGTGTAGACACGTTGCAAAAAATTGTCTAGCTGACTAGCTTCGCTTAAATCTTGCTGAAAGATTTCACAGTCTACACCACGTTCGCGAATTTCGGCGGCAGTTTCTAACGCCGGTTGCTGTGACGAATGATAATGCAAAGCAATATTGTAGCCGCGATCAGCTAGGGCCAGCGCGATAGCCTTACCCAGACGTATCGCGCCACCTGTTACTAAAGCCGTTCCTTGTGAAACTTGTTCGCTCATAGACTATTCTTCGACTTGCCGAATAGAGTTAATAACCTCTTGATAGAGCGCTTCATTATCGGGCCATTTGGTGACTGAAGCACTGCCTTGGAGCAAAAGATAATTGTCCACAAATTTAATCAAGGTAAATGCGCCAACCTTATTACTCGATGGATTGCGGAAGGGATATGTAACAGCTTCACCACCATCAATAACCAGGCTTTCCGGGTCACCGAGTTGCGTATCCGTGAAGGCCAGATCAAAAATAACGGTGCCCAAACTTGATGTATCAATATCATTATCAAGCAATTGTTGGGTTGTTAAGTTGATGGAAATAATCACAAATTCGCTGACCGCTTCGGGACGCAACAAATAGTTCTCCATGATGGTACTGTCTGCCGCAAAAGCATACATGGGCGCGCCGGTATCTTTCAAATCAGTCGAAATAAAGCCTTCGGGTACCCTGATTTCAATTTGCAGTTCGCCGATTTCGATAGTTTGCGCTTCACTCAACACAGTGTTTGTGCCATCAACCTCATCAGTCGATGTTTCGGTTGGCGTGGTGTCAGTTTCAGTTGAATCGACTTCCGGTGACAAAATTTCTAACAGCAAATAGGTGGAGGGTGTCTCTTCCGTTTCACCATCTATCTTTAAGACGCGGATTTCATAAACTTGGCCAATGGTGTAATCAAAGCCGAGAATTGGTTCTTCAAGCAAACGGAAATTATCATCTTCATTTTCTCTGACCAATAAACAGGTTTGTTCAGGGTCTGCGGGACAAGCAACCGCTTCATCAGACACAAAGAGCGTCATTTCATTTTCAAATTCAGCGGCCAATGTTTCTTCGGTGGGTGTTAAGGACACCAATTCTGTCAAGCTATAGGCTGAACTACCATCTTCTTGCTCTTGAGATTCCACCTTAATTTCATATTCAAATCCCGGTACAAAGGTAAAACCATCAATGGTGTCAAACCATAATTCGTAATTGTCTTCAGGGTTTTCTCTCACCAGCAAACAAGGTGGTTCTTCTTCGCCACGACATTCAACTATTTCGCTGTCGATATATAACGTTTTGATATTGTCAGCGCCATCTTGGGCAATAGCCATACCGGGCAAGATAAGCATGACAAGTATTAGCATAATCAGACTGATTTTTTGAATTCGCAAAATTTTGGCTCCTCAAATTTTATGGCAATAAACAATCCCGTATACATAAAACCTACGGGATAAGCTACGTACATCCATTATACTGAATTTGACAAGCTAAGGGAGCATCGATACTTCACCCGACGAGTTGACAAATTAAATAATAGTTGCCCATAATATTAAAAAGAGTAGCGGAGCTGTGTGCAATGTCTAATACATCAGATATCAAAAAGATGAATCGTCGCGAATTCTTGGCGTATATGATGGCGGGTAGTGTCAGCTTGTTAGGTGTTCAAGCAACGGGAGTGGCTGTTTGGTTCGCTTTGCCTGATTATGAAAAGGCGAACACCTATATTCTAAAAACAATTCCGCCTAAATTATCAGAAGATATTCCAGCGCGTATTATTGCTAAAAACGCCCAGAGCAAATTCCGTTTTTGGTTAAGCCATACGGACCAAGGTTTAATGGCATTTGCGTTGGAATGTCCATTTAGGCAAATGACACAATATGCTTGGGTACAGAATTTTGAAAACTTTATTTGCCCAAGTTGTGGATCTAAGTTCACGAAAGAGGGTGTTCATGTTCAGGGACCCGCATCGCGACATTTAGATCGGCACCCACTTAAGATCATGACTACCACCAATAAAGTTTATGAAAGCGACAAATCCGGTAATCCTATAATGGTAGCGCTTAATGAAATTAAAGAAATTCATGTCAATGTGGGAAAACTTATTCGGGGAAATCTTCTTAATTAGGCTAAAAAAGAGCAGATAAAAACAATTTATCTGCCCTAAAATAATTGCAATTGAATTTGATCAACCACCTGTTGATGAGCTGAACGTCGCTTTTAGACCTGTAATGAGTTGCGCTTTCTCATTATCTGATAATTTAGCATCAGGATGCATTAACACATAATCCCACGGCGGCATTTCGCCTTCATCAATCACTTCAATGATCTCATTTATGTTAACGTGACCATTATATTCTGAGAAATTCAATTCACCGCGACCTTCTTCAACATGGTTACGCACTAAAATCCGAGTGGGACCGAAATCAGCATACCATGGCCATACGGTTTCGTTGCTGTGACAATCAAAACAAGATTTTTCAACCAAGGCTTGAGTTTGCGGGGAATCCCATTGTGGCTCATTCGTCACGGGCGGATTAGTTTTTTCTACCGGGGCAACTTGAAATGCAACCATCAGCAAGGCTAAAAGGCCGATACCGCCTGCCCACAAGGACTTATTGAACAAGAGTTTCTTAATCATAATCATAGAAGCAGTCACTCCATACAATTTCGTATACTGTACTGAGCATATACGTGTCTTATATTGAACGTGTTAACAAAGGATTATTTATAGCTTAAATTTAACTTAAATATTATTTTGGATGGCTTGCCACTCTTGCCATAATTTGCGAAGCGTACGACGTTCAACCATTACAAATCTGATATAGGGGAAATACGGCCCAACTACGGCTTTTACGCGCAGGCTGAGGATAGCCATATGCAAAGCAAGTGCCACAATACGAAAAGTCCAGCGTATACGCCGCATAGAAGAAGGATACCTCTTGAAATTAACTTATCAAGATAAAGTATACCGGGCGATACACTGGACTGCCAAGCACCTAAAAATCTGGACTATGAATTTCGTTTTCTACGCTTCTTTGCGGGCTGAATTTCATACTCTTCGAGCATTTCCAAAATTGCCTCACCTGTAATAAATAGGCGACGCATACCCGGCGGTTGACTGGCTCGCAGTTGACCAGCGGCAATCATCCGTTTCACGGTACTTAGGCTAACATTGAGAATCTCAACCACTTCCATGCGTGAATATACACGATTCGGCTCAATAACAGGCCGGGTGGCATGATGATTATCTGGGTTTTGTTCATCAGACATAAAATTTAATTTTCCCTCATCTTACGAACGAAATGTACATCTATAGTATACAGAATGCGCCAACATGATAAAAAGACGCATTCTATATTTTCAGCTAATTTTTAGGGTGATCCAAACTCAATTTGAGTCATGAGAATTTCGCCACCATTATTGAAAAACTCAGCGGCTAATAGATTTTGTCGATCAAAAATGCCAAGTTCAAGTGCAACCGTTTCTGGGTTCGTTGGATCACTACTACTAAATCCAAAATCTTTCTGGCGGTCACGATCAACAAAAGCTTGCAAAATATGCTCAATATTGTTGCTGAAGAATGTTGCCGCGATACTCCGTGTTCCTTCAAAGCCAGCTTTTTGTTCTAGCAAAGTAACAACAAGGGTCAAGTCACCGCATAAATTCGGGTTATCGGGTAAACCTGTGCCCACCGCGACCGTCTCATCTGGCTGAACTTTGAACCACGGTACAGCCGTACTACATTCCGGTGAGGCCGTAGCCGTATCAACTGAGAAGCGGAAACCCCATAAATCGAAAAGATTATCAGGAATAACTTGGGATGCACGAATACGTTCCCCGTTGGGCATAGCATCCGAGAAATTGATACTAAATGTTTTTGTTGTACTGGTGACAACAGGCAATGTACCAATATTATTGCGCCGATCAGGATCATCTAAATCACTGTTGGGGTCAATAATAGCGAGTGAAATATAGGTCCCAAACCAATTGAAACGATAGGGAATCTGAATAATCTGGGTTTCTCCAGCAGGAATTGCCGGCACCGTTCGGATTTCTAATGTGCGCCCATCTTGATCATTCCCTAAAAATTCCAAACGTGTTGGCGGTGATTCTTGGGAACTAAGATTCTCGATCTCAATGGTGACATTCACAAATTCACCCGGCGCTGGACTGCGGGTTGAGAACTCCATCGAATTAACTTGCAAATCAATTTCAGGATTGGGTTCGACAGTTGGCTCAGGATTATCTCCGCCACCGAAAATCGCCATTAAGATGAGACCTACCAGAATCAGCAACACAAAGCCCAATGCCCCGCCCCCAATTAAATAGGGCACACGGTTACTGTTTGCGTCCGATTCTTCATCCATTTTAGGCATCGCAAATTCGCGGGTCGCAAAGAGCGCGCCGTCTTGCCGTAAATACAAAACAGGCGTCGCCCATTCCGTATTTTTGAGTGCACCCCGCACCGCTCGTCGTGCTTCTGAGACAGCTTCATCCACAGGTAAATCATCTGCCAATGCGGAATAAAATTCCTCGGCAAAGATGGTCGCGGCCTCATTACTCACCTGAAATTGATTGGCCACAACTGCCGGAATACCCCGCATCACTAAATTATTGGCAATACCACCCGCCGGATTCATCACATCCATATATGCGCCATGACAGGAGTTCAACACGACTAATCGAATCGTATTTTCTTCACTAAGTTCCCGAGCCAAGTCAGTCCCGCGCACAGGTTCGTGACTTTTCTCACCTAAGCGATCTAATAA
The DNA here is from genome assembly GCA_050303635.1 of Anaerolineae bacterium. Lineage (GTDB taxonomy): Bacteria > Chloroflexota > Anaerolineae > Aggregatilineales > J027 > JAKEEQ01. The sequence goes on along the minus strand of JBNLCD010000166.1, from coordinate 5,089 downwards.
GGATAGCCACCCTTCACCCGTCGCTTCATCATATCCGCTGTGACCGATGAAATGGAAAATGTGATACTCTTTTTCGCGCAGTGTCCGTTGCAGGTCACGCAATGTCGCATTTTCGAGATAATCAATTTCCATATCCCCCGCATCGCGCAATTTCTGTGTTGCCTTATCAAGATTGGCACGTTCAGCCTCAACATTGAGGGGCGGCAGGTCAACTGGACTTGAAATCATCACCAAAACTCGAATAGGTGCAACAATTTTAACCTTATAGCGAGCTACTTCTTGCTTGGGATATCGCACAACAGGTGTACTGGTTGAGAGACTTAAATAATCGGTTTCATCATGTAAAAATTCCCACGGAAAGCTCCCTAAAATACCCGCATCTTCCAAAATAAGACGGACGGTTAAACTATGATTTTGGGAAACTGCCGCCTCATAACTGAGCCGATAGGCTTGTTGAATGTCGTCTTGAAAAATAAGGCTAAAAAGGAGTTTACCGAATTGGCTGGCAGTATCTTCGCGTTGCGCCAAACTCAGCCGTCGTTCGCCATTTAAGGCGGCTAAAATGGCTTCAAGTTCATCTTTTTCGTGGGGTAGACGAAATGTGACAATCGGCAGAACATCCTTGGTCCACGCAATAGGCATAGCCGTTACTTGAGCTTGATAGTCACCGTTACCAATATCAATTATTTCTAGTGTAAAAAATTGCTGGGAAGGCATTTTGATTATTTAGCTCCCACTTAAACTAAGAATAAAGCACCACTCTATTAGGGTAATTTGCAAAACATGTTATGAGAATCAAGTATAGTATAGCAAGCTTGATGAGGAAAATCTGCGAAATAGTTAAATTGAAACGGGGCAAGTTTATTCACTTACCCCGTTTTTTAGTCAAGTTGACTATCTCAAAAAGAGTTCTAGGCTTCCATCAAACGATGGTAAGCACCATTCCATGTACTTGCATTGCGCGTGAATTTCTTCACCTTTACATCGCCAACTTTTTGCATAAAGTTGACCATAACTTCGGGAAAAGCTTCCCAGTTTTCTTTGCGCAATAAGCTTTCAATTTGGACGCTAAATTTGGTTACCCAATGCCAATTTTGACGAAGCTCTTCAGCTTTAACCCAGTAATTACGTTTTTCCCAGACTTCAGCGGAATGTTCGATGGTTTCGTTAATTTCGCGCAAACTAAATACCAATTGCGCCAACATATCTTTGCCTTCTTCATCAAAATCTGACTTTTGACTCAGGTGGCGCAAAATTTCGGCGCAGGTGCGCAGTTCTTGGTTACGTTTTTTGCCAGGGCCATCTGTGTTGATCACACGGCTCATAACTCTCTCCTCATCTTGTGAAATTTTGTATCTTGTTAGTTTATTAATATCATGAAATAGATTAGGGTGCTACAGCGACTCGCTCAATATGCGCCCCAATAGCGTTAAATCGATTATCGATATTCATATATCCCCGGTCAATTTGACGAATATTGCGAATGCGAGTGGTGCCACGGGCCGCCATTGCCGCTAAGAGCATTGCCATTCCCGCACGAATATCCGGACTCGTAATCGTCAAATCCCCTTTAAGCCGCGCCGGACCTTGCACCAAAACACGATGAGGATCACAGAGTGTAATACGAGCCCCCATGTCAATCAGCCGATCCGTGAAAAAGAGCCGACCTTCAAACATCCATTCGTGGAAAAGAACCGCACCGGCGGCTTGAGTGGCTATCAAGATGGCAACGCTCATCATATCGGTAGGGAAACCCGGCCAAATTTGCGGTTTAATTTCAGGAATACTCCCGCCAAAATCTGAATCGACACTTAAGCGTTGATCACGTGGTACAAAAATATCATCGCCGCGTACTTCCCACGTAACGCCTAAACGTCCGAAAACCAAACTAATCATATGGAGGTATTGCGGGTCGGCTTGCTTAATGAGTAATTCGCCGCCAGTGACCACCGCCGCGCTAATCAGACTGCCTACCTCAAGATAATCAGCCCCAATCCTAAATTCACCGCCACCCAATTTATCGACACCTTGAATGGTCAGTGTGTTGGAGCCAACACCTTCAATTTGAGCACCCAATTGGTTCAGGAAATTGCATAATTGTTGAACATGGGGTTCTGACGCGATGTTATGGATAATCGTAGTGCCTTTAGCTAGAACTGCCGCCATGATGGCATTTTCGGAAGCGGTAACGCTAGGTTCGTCCAGCAAAATATTGCCGCCTTTGAGACCATCGGCCTGAATATCAAAATCGCCTTCAAAATTAATATTCGCGCCCAATTTATTTAACGCGATCAGATGCGTATCTAAGCGGCGACGGCCAATCACATCACCACCCGGCGGCGGAATTTTAATTTGACCGACACGCGCGAGTAACGGCCCCGCAAATAGGAAACTAGACCGAATTTTGATTGCTTTTTCACGTGGGGTAACATGCGTTCGAATATTTTCAGCATGAACAGTGACAGTTTCATCATCATGCCATGTAACTGAAGCACCTAAATGCTCTAAGATTTCACAAGTAATACGCACATCCCCAATATTTGGCACATTGGTAAACGTGACGGGTTGATCAGTTAGCAAACAGGCGGGCAATAATGGCAACGCGGCATTTTTACTACCACTGGCTTTGATCTCGCCATGCAGAGAATGGCCACCTTCGATGACAAATTCTTCAGAATGTGTCAAAACTGACTCTCCTTCAGGGTTTAGTCAAAATGTAAAACAACGGGCTGGCCAATTTCAGCGCCAAGCTCTTGGGCGGCATTTCCTTGATTCAGGGCGATCTCTAAATGGCCAGCGCTATTAATCAAGGACAAGGGTTTGCCTTTACTGCTTGAAGCATAACTTAATGATAGATTCTCGATAATGAGATTCTTACCCAACGCCACCGTGCAAGCTTCAACTTCGATCGTTGGCATCGTCGAGCAATCGTCTGCAAAACTCGTGGGAAAAGCTGGTGACAACTTCAACAGATCATCTGTATCCCAAGCCAAATGGCCCAGACTTGAAATGATGTTCCCAAAATGATCAATATGAATCACTTCACCCTGTAGATAGTTTTTGCCGATAATCAAATTGGGATTATCTAGCGTCACAATCTTCGACAAACTCGTTCCCAGATTCTCGATGGGAACACCTTTGGCTAAATGCGCGCCAACCGGGCTAAATATATCCCGCCCATGAAATGTTGTACTGGTTTGGGCCAGATGATAGGCAGGATTTTCTAACGCTGAGATGTGCTCGACTTTAGCGTGATTCAAGACATAACTGAAGACACCGTTATCAGGTCCTACCCATAAATGATTGGTTGTTTGAATAGCAATTGGCTTGCGAGATGAGCCTACGCCAGGATCAACGACCACGACAATAACAGTCTGGGGTGGTAAATAGCGATAAGTGCTGAGCAACACATAAGCGGCTTGTTGAATATTTTGCGGTGAGATACTGTGCGAAAGATCGATAATCTTCGCTTGCGGGCATAACGACCAAATGACCCCTTTCATTGCGCCGACATAGCCATCATCTAGGCCAAAATCGGTTAACATTGCAATGACAGGGGTTGTATTAAAATGAGTGTTTTCGTTTGATATCATAGCTAAAATTTTAATCCTCTCACCGTGAAATAACAATAGTTACCCATACACCCCTAGATAAAAATTTAAACATGCAAAAATAGGGATTTCGCTGTCTAGATGCGTTCTCTCATTGACTATCCCCTCAAAATGATAGTATGATTGAGAAATATGACTTTATTCAAGTACTCATAAGGAGACTATATGTCCAAAAAGGGCAAATCAAACGATAAAATTATCGTCGAAGGGAAAGTTATTGAAGCTTTACCCAATACACATTTTAAAGTTGAATTGGAAAATGGCCATACAGTGTTAGCTTATTTAGCAGGCCGGATGCGCAAAAACTATATTCGTATTTTGTTAGGTGATACCGTTCGGGTTGAATTAAGCGAATATGATTTAACACGCGGACGTATTACTTATCGTCTCCCCGGTGGCAGTCGCTCCTCTGATGAATAAATGGCTATTATTTTGCCAATCTAAATAATGAGACAGCGCCCCAATTCTCATCCGAGTAACCACAATTAAGGTGAAAATCGGGGCAAGGTTTTTGCATATCATTTCAAATCACGAGACAACTTTTTCAAGTAAAGCTGGCTCATCATTCCGCGCATTATTGACCAAGGAAGACACCTGATAAGTTGCCATTTCTTCGGCTGGATAAGCTTGTAATAGATCTTGCAAAAATTCTTTGTCATTATGATTGGGATCTAGCCAATCTTGATAAGATGTATGGGGTAAGATCACAGGCATGCGCTCATGAATTTCTTGCATCATAGAATTGGCCCCTGTCGTTAAAATGGTGCAACTCACAAGGACTTCACCTGTTTCAGGATTGGTCCACCGCTCCCACAAACCTGCCATTCCAAAAGGTTGATGTTCTTTTAAATGGATATACATCGGGATTTTTGATTTATCCGCATTGACTTTCCATTCGTAAAAACCATCGGCCACGATGAGACACCGCCGTTTTTTGAAGGCACTTCGAAAAGTTGGTTTATCAGCCACCGTCTCACTCCGCGCATTAATATGTCCGCCTAGCTTCTTGAGGTCCTTATGCCAGGCGGGAATAAACCCCCAGCGCATATGACCCAAAAACCGTTCGCCCTCAGCATTCGCCACAATGGTTGAAATCGATTGGGTTGGCGCAATATTATAGCGTGGATGCAATTGTTCGGTTCGAATTTCCTTCAGATCAAAGCTTTCTTGCAATTTTTCCGGGTCGGTAGTGGTATTGGTAAACCGTCCACACATGGCAAACTCCTTTGGGCTTTGATAATTTTAATCATTATTGTACCGTGAAAAACTTTGGTGTGTGACACAAACTAGCATATAATGAGGATGGTAGATTATGATTAAACTTATTCAATGCTTACCTTGATCTTCTGGAATTTAAATTTAGATGGCCGTACTAGTACCAGGGTACATGATCGAGATGACTCGGCAGGCCCACGGGGGTTGGCGTAGGCCCGTATTACAGTAAGATGGAGGTAGGATAACTCACAGATATAGAGTCA
>JBNLCD010000165.1:0-10215 GCA_050303635.1 Anaerolineae bacterium | reverse complement strand
CATCATATTGGATTTCTACGCTTAAACGCAAAGCTGTATCGAGTGTTGGCGTGGCTAATCCCAAATCAGTTTCTGGCGTCGGACTGGCCACCAGTAATTCTGCATCGGGTGTGTCAGTTGCTTTCGGAACTGCCGTAATCTCCGCATCGCCATCGCCACAAGCGGTTAAAAATAATATCAAAATTAGACCAAATCCAAGATAATTTTTCATCAATAATCTTCCTCTATGTGCGCGGTTCATTGCCTTATTGTAGCGAATCGTTTTCGTGTGTGAAAACAAGTTTACACTACGTCTGGTCAGCGTTCGTCAGAAAACCTGCAGAAATATATAATTAGAGTAACTGTTTTTGATGAAGAGGACTTTATTTCATGAATATTCGCATCCCGAATCGTTACACACGCGCGCAAATTTTGAGCTATGTGGCGCGGGTACTAGCCGTTATTATTTTTATAGGAACGATTGTTTTATTTTTGGGCTTGCAGGGTGTGCTTGGCCACATCGGAGAAGAAAGTTTATTCGGTGACACCATCAACCGGATAACCAGTGATAAAGCTGATTTGGTGGCGGTCATTGTTATCAATATTTTTAGCTATCTGAGTTTGACAACGGGACTCTATCTTTCGACAACATTATATATAACAGCCAACACCTTGGATTCAACTATCAATATCGAAGAAAATCTGGCAATCATCAAGACACTGCTTAAATCACAAGTGGGTGACAAGGCCGATTCTATTGAAATCGGCGTCCTCGATGAATTACAAACCTCAGGCTTCTCGGTCAACGTGGTGCGGGTTGCCCTAGCTGGTGTCGGGATTATGGCGGTTTTGTTGATTGGTGGCTATATTGCAAGTTTCCTCATCCCCGTCGAACCTGAAGCGCCGGCTTTTGTGATTCCACAGGATTGCAAGGTTGGTGATCGGGATGACAGTGATTGCGACGGTATTTCCAATGCTGAAGAGGCATGGGTCGCCGAAACTTATGCCCCCGTTTATATCTATGATAATGAAGAGCACAATATTGTATTGGGCACCGAAGATTTTCAAGAATTTCGGGATGTCATCTATTTCTATCAGGTTTCGGCAGTGCATTGCAACACAACCCAAAATATTGTGGAAACATCCCTCCGCAACGATGTCCTCCTCACCGTTGTGGCGACGTATCCCTATGACTATATTCCCATCGGTACGGGCAATGAAAGCGACGAATTGGATGTGTTGGGCCATTTCGGCGATACCGAACGTGTTCGTATTTGCTTAGAGCGCACGGTCAAAGATGGCACCGAACTCGAAGAATTTAAAGATGGTTTTGGGAAAGATTCCTCAATTGAATACAATATCGGTTTCGTGCAGATCAATCGGCACAACTATTTCAATACCTTCCAACCGGATGATTTTAGATGGCAAAACGATACCCATTTCTATGTGCATGTCTCCGAGGGCAAACATGCGACTTATATCTCAGCGGAAGAATGTCTAGCGCATCCACGCGACATCACTGCACTGGTCTTTTATGAAGACTGTGCGGATTTGTTGGATTCGCAAAATATCATCGAACCCACGCTCACTGATAATCTAAATGTGGGTGAAGTGGGGGCCCAACTCATCAAAGGCACAGACGAATTGACAGGTGATGCGATAGACATGTTCACGCTCAATGAACCTGTTTGGATCGATATTGAGTTCTGTGGGGGTTATCCTCCCGAAGATTTATTGGATACCAGTCAGACCGCTGAAGTGCGCAATTTGCTCAATACATCTGACACCCAATTCTTAACCGTGCTAAACACCGTCTTGCCGTTTGTTGACTTTCAAACCGGACGTATTTCGGAAGTTTGTGGCGGAAGTTTGCAGAGTAAGTGGTGGATTCCTACCGAAGAAAATTAGTAAGTTGCCATAAGAAATCAAATAGCGAGGCATAGCGATGTGTCTCGCTATTTACTTTTATGTCCCTTATGTTTGCTAAAAGGTGTTTGACAGATATTTCTTTATATTCTGCAATTCAACCAGTGGTCGAAAAATAAAACAAAGGACAAATCAGAATGTACGAAACAATTTTACTTACAGTTGATAGTCCGATTGCAACAATTACGCTCAACCGTCCTGAATCACTTAACACGATTGTGCCACCTATGCCCGACGAAGTTGAAAATGCTATTCATGCGTGTGTCCAGAATAGTGATGTAAAGGTAATCATTCTGCGGGGTGCCGGGCGATCCTTTTGTGCTGGATTCGATTTTGGGGATGGTTTCCATCAATGGGACGACTATATAAAAACTGACGGGAAGTGGGATCCCGGTAAAGATTTTATGATGGCAACAACTAGCGCTGTTTCTCCGACACAAAAGTTCATGAGCATCTGGCGCTCACCCAAACCCGTGATTGCCCAAATACACGGTTGGTGTGTTGGGGGTGGGAGTGACTATGCATTAGCGGCAGATCTCGTGATTGCCAGCGACGATGCCCGCATTGGTACACCATATTCAAGAATGTGGGGAGCTTATCTGAGTGGGATGTGGATCTATCGATTAGGATTGACCCGTGCTAAGGAATTTGGTCTAACTGGTAAACCGCTTTCTGGAAAACTTGCCGCCGAAGTCGGACTCATCAACGAATCGGTTCCATTTAGCGAACTTGAAGCGACGGTCAGAAAACGTGCTGAACAGCTCGCCTCAATTCCGCTCTCGCAACTCGCCGCCCAAAAATTAATTATTAACCATGCCATTGAAAATATGGGGCTGGCCTCAACCCAAGTATTAGGACCGATTCTGGATGGATTAATGCGGAACACACCTGATGCCCTCAACTTTATCGACTATGCAGGCCAAGCAGGTGTATCGGGCGCAGTGTTAAAGCGTGATGGACTCTTTGGTGATTATAGTCAAGCACCGGATGACGAAAAACCTGATCCCAACAATGTTATTCATGTCTAAGTTGTGCTAAAACAATTTAATTAGAAGCAAATTGGCAAAGAAGTTGGGTTGTCTAAAGCTAGCCTATATTATTAGGTCAAAAGCAAAGAAGAAATCATTGCGCTTGTACTGGAGTCGGTTGATAAGACAACAGCGCGAACGTCTTCGCGAAAACTTGGGATATTTTTGGGGGCGGGATTCAAACTAAAGACTGATAAACGTGTCCTGCCTCGTTAAGCTCAGCTATATGTTAAAAGCCGGCCATGGTTAAGAGCTTATGCACAATCGGCACAAAACGTTCGTTTTCATTCGGCTTGGCAATGATTTTGACACGACCGGGCAGTTCATGAACTTTCAGGGTGGCCAGCCGTTTGGTATCCGTCACAATCAGCAAGGGAATCATGGCTAAATTGTCAGCGCTTACATCGGAGTGTTGTTGATTGAGCCATTCTTGCCCGTCTAAACCAACTTTGAGATTATCAAATACGATAATGAGGTCAGGTTGCACACGCCGCGCGACTCGTAAGCCATCCCGAACGGAGGATCCACGGACAACTTGATAGCCCGACTCGATAAGCAAATCGCTAATACGATCGGCTCGGCGATGTTGGCCATCCAGTTTCACAATAATAGGACGTGGCGCATGATTCGCTGATGACATGGGACTGGTTATTGGTTTTGAACGCGTCGGCGCAAATAGATTTGCTAGAAACTGTATATTCATGCAGTGTTTTTAGCAACAGGCTTGTTGCAGATTTACCTTCTTTCAAACGATATGCTTACGTTTAACATACGGCAGGCTGATACCATGCTTGCCGTTCTGAATGGTCATGCTATAATGCCCTCGTGTACCCACGCAAGGAGTAATCGCATCATGTCCGTACCCAATTGCCATATCTGTGACAGTAACCCCGAAGAAAAACAGCGTTTTAATGATGCTGGCTTAGCTGACGGTGATTATTGCCCAGTGTGCTATCGACCGACTTGTAAATTCCATTTAGCGACGGTTCGCTTTCGTTGGAATAAAGACCGCTCAATCGATAGTGCGCAAGTTTGTATTGATTGTAAACGCACGTATCAACACCGCTATTGGGATACGGCCAATCGAGATTGGATTAGCTAAGGAAAATCATCTGTCTTAGCGGCAACATCCGGTTCGTTTTACTGAAGATGTTGCCCTGTCTTTAATCCAGTATATCACTGAAATATGGGTTGATGAATTACCTGAACAACACGTGATCAAAGATCCCTCAACAACATATTCCACCTAGGCTAATTAGGCGGTTGATCCTATGCCTACGGTAATCTCATCTCGGCGCATGATACTTTGGCCCAAGGTGATATTATTTATAACCCCGATAACCTCAATGAGATGCGGTAATCTTAGGCGGAAGTTGTGCAAATTTTTAAACAATGCGTTGCCGAAGATGACCGTGTAATGACAGGATATCCATCACGCCCTTAAGGCAAATCCCCCATTTCCCTAATATGAAATATCCCTTGGCAAGCGGGTTGCCAGCTTGGTCGAAAATTCATTTGAACCTTTTGATTTTGCTATGTGTATTGGGCAATGAAGCGGACATCCATCAACTGACTATCGGAATTTAGGGGATTTGGTCATGTAAAACGCAACTTGGTTTTCCCATTCTTTTCCTGTATCATAATATTCAAACATCTACAAACTTCTAATCATATATCGTCCACTTTAAAGTTCACAAAAGTTCAGAATATCAAATTTATGAGCAAGGAGTCTGCCAAACGCATGTCCCTAGCAATTGAAGTCCGTAATCTACGGCGCGTTTTTTATGCTTCAACCAGCATTTTAGGACGCGACAAAAAAGAAATCGAAGCAGTGCGGGATACCAGCTTCGATATTAAGCAGGGCGAGCTCTTTGGGTTGTTGGGTCCGAATGGCGCGGGCAAGACAACCACGGTCAAAATGTTGACGACTCTGCTTATTCCCACCAGTGGTTCTGCCACTATTTTGGGCTACGATGTGGTGAAGCAAGCGCAGGAAATTCGCGAACGTATCGGATTTATTTTTGGTGGTGAGCGCGGTCTCTACTGGCGTTTATCGGCCATCGATAATTTACGCTATTTTGCCAGCCTCTATCGGATTGACCCCGATGTGGCTAAGAAACGCATTCCCTATTTGCTGGAAATGGTTGGTCTAGAAGGACGCGGTAATGAAAAAATCGAAGGTTATTCGCGCGGGATGAAACAACGCGTCCATATTGCCCGCACGCTCTTGCACAATCCCTCGGTATTGTTCCTCGACGAACCCACAATTGGCCTCGACCCGGTCGGCGCACGCGAATTGCGCAGTATTGTGCAAAATCTGCAAGACGAGAAGAAAACGATTCTCTTAACCACCCATTATATGTTTGAAGCCGATGCTCTCTGTGACCGGATTGGGGTCATTAAGAATGGGGAAATCGTCGCATTAGATACGCCCGAAAATCTCAAACATAATGTGCAAGATCTCTCCATTATCGAGCTCGAAGTTTTCGGGATTGGTGACGAGGTCGTTGAAAAAATGCGGGCTCAACCCTATGTTGATGCGGTCTCCCTTGAAGATCGTGAGCAAAAACAAGCCTTAATCATCCAATCGGCGCGCGGTTCTGAAGTCGTGGCGGATGTGCTCAATTCTATGAACGGCTACAAAGTCGGACGGGTGGTTGTCCGGGAACCGACCCTCGAAGACGCCTATGTGCGCTTAGTTTCAGGAGCGAATTAATCATGCAAACGCAAGGCATCAAAAACTCATTGCAATCCATGCGTGTCTCAGCCGAGATGATTTTCAAGGAACAAGCGGTTGATTCATTCATCTTGTTCACGATCATCATCCAACCGCTGATTATTGCCCTATTGGGCTTGTGGATGCTCCGGGATACACGGCCCGATGCGGCTATTTATGTGGTCGTTGGCAGTGGCATGACGGGCTTGTGGAGCAGTATGGTTTATATCAGCGGGAGTAGTATTACGCGTGAACGTTGGGCAGGCACGCTGGAAGTCTTGGTGGCATTGCCCACCCCTCTCTGGATTATCACAACGGGTCGGAATCTGGCCAATGTTATCCAGAGTTTGCTTTCGATGATCGCGGCCTATGCCATTGCCTCGATTTTTATGGGTTATCCGATTGAAGTCCTGCATCCGCTACCGTTTGTGATTTCCATCTTTTTTGTGGTGTTGTCTTTCATCACACTGGGCTTGATTATGGCCCCCATTTTCTTGCTCAGTCCGGCGGTGCAACAATTCAAAAATGGCCTCGAATTCCCGGTCTATTTGATGTGCGGCTTCTTGTTCCCAATCGCCCTTTTGCCCGGTTGGAGTAATCCAATTAGTTATGCGCTGACTCCCTATTGGGCGGCGCGCGCTTTGCATGAAAGTGCACATGGCGACGGGGATTGGGGCGTCATATTAATGAGTTGGGGCATCTTACTGGTTTCAGCCGTGATCTATCTCTACATTTCGCGCTATCTCTTTACCACCATTTTGCGCCGTGTGCGTGAAAATGGCACACTCGGTTTGCAATAGGGAGGGCTGTTATGGAACTCACAACGATCCGGCGCAATTTATTCGCGAGTCTGATCATCAATTTACGCTTGTTCTATGAAGGAGCCCGCCTGTCTTATATTGCGCTCTTTCACTGGCTACGTCCATCAACTTATCTGGCGTCGAAGATTATCATGCCACTCAATCAGATTTTGTTTTTCACATTTTTGGGTGTGTACGCGAATGGGCGAAGTAGTGCCGATTTCTACATTATCGGGAATGCTCTGCAAATGGCGGCGATTAGTGGTATTTACGGCGTAACCATGAGTATCGGCGGTGATCGCTGGGCAGGCACATTACCCTATATATTTGGGGTGCCGTCAAGTCGATTGGTTATCTTTCTGGGACGCGCATTTTTCCATATTCTCGATGGGGCGGTTGGTGTCGCCTTTGGTTTGGGATTAGGCGTCTTGCTTCTAGGCCTCGATTTGACCCAAGCCAATCTATTTTTGCTCTTACTGGTGATTATGGCGGCCACGATTAGCACAAGCGGTATGGGGTTGATGCTCGGTTCATTAAGCCTCGTCACCGTCAATGTTTGGTTCTTCAACAATGTCATGTACTTTTTACTGCTGTTGTTCTCCGGCGCAAATATTCCGCGCGACGATATGCCTGCGTGGATGGTGACAGTCGGCGATTTCTTGCCACTAACGAGAGCCATCGAAGCGGCCCGACGTGTCGCAGATGGCGGAAGTTTCAGTGATATTTCAGGGTTACTTGCGGTGGAATTGTTGATGGGCGTGGTTTATGCGGGATTTGGCTTTTCCATTTTCCGCTGGATTGAATATCAAGCTCGGCAACGCGGCACCATCGAAGCGATGTAATTTAAGGGTGCTAGTCTAAAATATAGCAGAGGATAGGGTTAGCAAACCCTGTCCTCTTTTTTAGTTGTAGGACATTGTAATTTGTTCGGAAATTGATTAAACTCCTCACATTATTTTTATAAATAGTGGTTTGGCAACACTTTTTTGAGATTATTTTTCTTTAGAATCCTTTACTGAAGCGCTTTTCCATGATTCGGCCCAACGCCATACCAGTTTTGAACTCATTTCGATAATTGTGCAACCCTCTCGAAATTCGTGCGTATAGGTTGATAACGAAGCACAAAATATCTATCGAAGGAGACAAGATAATGACCGACCAAACGAACAACACTGAAAATCAAAATCCGGATGGGGTCATTGACATTCCGGTACGGATCGCCCAAAAGATTGACGAAACAGATGATATGATTCAACGTTTGCAACAAGAAGAACGTGAAACTGCCGATATGATCCGTGATTACGAAGCGCGTTACAGCCAAGAACCGGCTTATATCAAATATGCAGATGTTAACGTTCCGTCCCAAGCTATGGAATTTCCGGCCAAGGCTAAGAACGATGATGATAGCAGTTGGTGGCGCAAAGTAACCATGCCGCCGAAACATCGCTATGCTGAACGGGCGATTGATCACACCGGTGTGAGTGAACAAGAAAAGAATTGGGCGGCCATGGCCCATGCAACGTCAATTTTGACCTTGCTCTTCTTGATTGGCGGTGGCCCAGCCGTGGTCTTGCCCTTGTTGCTCCCGTTGGGGATCTACTTGTATCACCGTTCACGCTCTAACTATGTAGCCTTCCATGCGTTGCAAGCATTCACGATGCAAACGGTGGGTACCATTGGGGCGATGCTCTTACTGGCGACGGGTTCTGTGGCACTCAGTCTGCTGATTGTAATCACGGCCATTACCATTATCGGTATTCCGATTGCGGTAGCCCTGGCCTTTGTCTTAGTTGGGTTGGTCTTTGTAACCTTATCAATGCCCGTTCTGATGGTCATTTATGGATGTATCGCCGCTTACGCCGCCTCCAAGGGCCGCAACTACCGCTATCCATATATCGCTGACTGGGTCGATGACCAATTGAGCAATGGTTTTCTCGGTGTCAACATCTAAGCGAATCACTCATTCATTAACCACAAAAACAGGTTCCACCTAAGGAGCCTGTTTTTTATTTCTGTGCGTTGTCTGGAATAAGAGTGCCGTGTCATGCTAAAATAATCTCAATCAAACGAGGAGATTGCATTCAACCCATGCCGACCAAGCGTAAATCAAAATCGACCAAAGGAAAATCTGTTCGCGAATCAAAAGATGTCTTATCGCTTTTCGTTCGCCTGAAAAAGAGTATGACCTATGCGCCGGCGTTGATTGTCTTGATGTTGGTGATTTTCTTATTGCTAGACTACACACTTGATATTGGCGAACCATTGCGGAGTGATAGCGCTAATTCCACAGCCAATAATGATATTTATGACCCGAATGCGCCGCTCGCAGATTTTTTCACATCATCCGTCCAATATTGGGAACCGGCCATTTATAATTGGGCCCAAGAATCCCAAATTAATCCGAATTTAGTCGCAACCATCATGCAAATCGAATCTTGCGGCAATCCCTATGTCTCGTCTTATGTTGGGGCGCAAGGCTTAATGCAAGTCATGCCTGCTAATTTTCAAGATGGTGATAATCAACTCGATTTGAATACGAATGTGCGCACAGGTTTAAGTATTTTTCGCCAATGTTTGCAATTTTCGACTGACCCCAATTTTGACGGGATTACCGATCAAGCTCCGAATGTAGGGTTAGCGCTGGTTTGTTATAACGGGGGTCCTTCACTGTTGAGTTTGCCGCAGAGCCAGTGGTATGACGAATCAAAAGCTTATTATCAATGGGGGACTGGTATTTGGCGGGATGCGTCGCAAGGCGCGGCAACTAGTTCAACCCTCGATGCATGGCTCAATGCTGGCGGCAGTAACTTATGTACACAAGCGTATGAAGTGCAGGAAACTTATAAGCCTATTGAAGTGCTCATCCGCTAATATTTCTATACTCAAATTTTGAGCGATTAGCCAAACTCAGGCATATCGCCCGTTCTGACAAAAATTGCGGCCAGATCGTCTGTATAGATTTCATACCACTGGGGGCTCGCTGTCAGAACAACGGCTAAGCCATTATCTTTGGCAATTAGGACATAATCTACTGCGTACTTATCCAGCACTTCTGCCCAATCTTCATCAACGAAATAGGGTTTCGTGCCCTCCTCTAGAAAATCATCGCCAAATAGATCGGCCCGCCCATCAATAAACGCGGGAATATCGTGCCAGATCAAATATCCGCCCCAATCATATTGGTTATAGATACGTTGTTCGGCCAGATCGCCACTTTTAATATAGGTAACGGCATCCACGGGGAAGCGCGTTTCGATGGCTTCTTCATTGAGGGACCATGAATTCACAGAACGATAGCCAGCCAGAAAAACGATAGCCAAAAATAAAAATGCATTCACCATCGAGAGTGTCTGTGAGAGCTTTGCTTCGGGTAGATCACCGCGAATAGTGGCACCCAAATTATTGTCAGGCAAAGCAGTCATGGCGTATCTGACAATGATGGGGAGGGCGATAACCGCAAAAATAGGGATATTGCGAGCGGACTGCAATGCGCCAAAGAGCGAGCCAAAAAATAGCAAAAAGTCGGTCCAATTGATTTTCTTTGAACTGAAGATCATCATGGATATGCCGAGAAAGAAAAATAAAGCAAAAAGTGTTCCGGTGAGATTCTTAAAATCGATGGATTGCCATTCGGCGATATTGGATTGCATAAAATCATTAAATAAGGTTGTTTTAAAGGGGTATAACCATTGTTCATATAGTTTAGGATTTAGCATTGAGGCCAGAAAACTCACGCCGGTGGCGGTCGCCAAAAACCGAATTTGAG
>JBNLCD010000164.1:0-10229 GCA_050303635.1 Anaerolineae bacterium | reverse complement strand
GAAGAAATTTTCAACTGGTGCAGGAATATCGGGTTCCGTCCGCAGAGCGGCACCCAGCAACATCAGACTGGCCATGATCACCCAAAGCCCGGACCCCACCACAATCCATGCATGAAAAGTAAATTCTTTGTAGAACAGCCACAATGCAACTGCCATGAATGGCAAGGTCAAGCAGTAGGTAAAATCTGTGGAAAAACCGAAAAACAGCGCCAGCATAAAGCCTGATGTCGAAACAACCATCAGGCTCAAAATAAAAGCAATCGCTGGCCAAAACCAGCGTTTGATAGTGTTCATTGATAATCACCTATTTTACGCGGGGCACCCGCGCCAGAATGGTACTGACTAACTCATAATTCACGGTGCCGAGTTTGGTGGCGGCTTCGGTAGCCGTGATATGATCGCCACCTTGTTCGCCAATTAAGACCACTTCGTCGCCAATTTTCACATCTTCAATATGGGTGACGTCAATCATGGTTTGATCCATGCTGACACGGCCCACGAGTGGTGCCCGTTGGCCTTGCACCAAAACTTCGCCCCAATTACGCGGTGAACGGCGGAAACCATCGGCATACCCCACCGGAATGACAGCAATCTTCTGCGCACCTTCGGTTTGATAGGTGTTACCGTAGCCAATATAAGAGCCTTCTTTGAGTGACTTCACTTGGGCAATGGTTGTTTTCCACGATAAAGCTGGTCGAAAATCTTCAGGCACCCGAACTTGACTGCTGGGGTTAAGTCCATGCATGGCAATTCCGGCGCGCACCATTGTGAAATGCGCTTCCGGAAAATTCAGAATACCGGCTGAATTCGCGGCATGCACATATTTAAAACTAAAGCCCGCCCCGACTAGCGGCCGGACCACATTATTAAACGTGCCAATCTGCTTGATGGTGTAGCGGGAGTCTTCATCAGCCACTGAAAAGTGCGTGAAAATCCCTTCCATCTCAATATTTTCCATCTTATGCAGAGCACGGAAAAAGGCCGTACTATCCTCCGGTAAAATCCCTAAACGTCCCATGCCCGTGTCCACTTTGATATGGGCTTTGACTGTGGCATTCATTTCACGGCCCATCCGGTCAAAGAGGCGTGCCAAATTCACATCATAGAGCGTGACGGTGATGTTATAGCGGATGGCTAAACTCGCCGCCCACGCCGGGGTATAGCCCAGAATCAAAATCGGCGCATCAATACCACCTTCACGGAGTTCGATGGCTTCGTTGATACTGGCCACGCCCAAATAATCAGCGCCGTTGAGCAGAGCCGTGGTACTGACCGGAATCGCGCCATGACCATAAGCATTGGCTTTGACAACCGCCATTAACGTAACTTGATCGCCGACCATTGTTTTTAAGCGGCGCACATTATACGCCACCGCGTCCATATCAATATTGAGCCACGTAGGGCGCGCCGGTCGATCGAGCCACACGGTTTTAAAGGCATCTTCTTGACGGGGCAAATATTCGCTTTTTTCAATATCGGCCAGCAGTTCTTGGGAGACACGCTCCATCCGTGAACCGGCGCTACCCTTAACGAGTACAATATCGCCTGAATTCAGATTCTCTTTGACAGCTAAAGCCGCATCGCGTGGGGAATAGGTGCTATGAATGGCAGTGCGATGGAGACCATGTTCCTGAGCGCTCCGTTCAATTTCCGTGACAAATTCGCCTTTAGTCACCAGACCATCAACGGTTTCGGCTAATTTGCGGCCAATTTCACGGTAACTATGAATGGCTTGCGAACCTAATCCGCCAATATCGCCCAAAATAGCATAGACTTTGCGCGTATCGGTGCGGAAACTGCCGAGCCAATCCAGCGCGGCTATTGTGCTTTCTAGATTCGCTGAATAACTATCGTCAATCAGAATCGTATCTTCGAGGCCCTTGAAGGGGCGCATCCGACCCGAGAGCGGCTCAATTTCCGTCAAGGCGCGCAAACTTGTTTCGATAGGAATTTCAAAACAAAGACCAAGCGCGACTGCATTGAGCATGGCATAAAGTTGATGAGCCCCGAGAAGCGGTGTCCATTTGCCCACATACCGTTGATCACCAAACCGGAGATCGAAGCCTGTTTTGGTGTGGCCAATCACGAGATTATAGGCAATTAGATCGGCCCCAAAACTTGCACCGGAACCCGTATCGACGCTGAGCGTCATCACATTCGCCGGCGTATGCGGCACCATATCGCGCACAAAAGGATCATCGAAATTGAGAATAGCAATCCCGTTTTCGGGCAAGTTTTCGAGGAGAATTTGTTTTTCTTTGGCCACATTTTCAATCGAGCCAAACCGATCGAGGTGGGTATGGCCGATATTGGTCATCACCCCAATTGTTGGTTTGGTGGCCTGCACCATTTCTTCCATTTCACCGAATTGGTCAATGCCAAATTCGAGGACGGCTAATTGATGTTCGGCCCGTAGTTTACCTAAGGCCACCGGCAAGCCAAAGCGCCCATTATAACTGCCGGGACTTTTATAGACTTGATATTTGGTGCTGAGCACAGCGGCAATGGCTTCTTTAGTGGTTGATTTCCCTGTACTGCCACTGACCGCAATCACGGTGGTGCCAAATTTACGGAGAACCAGCTCGGCCCAGCGAATTAAAGCCCGTTCAACATCGCGCGTGACCACGACGGTAATATGATCGGTTGCAAAACGCGGGGGTTTGTTGCAGATCACACCCGTGACGCCCCGTTTGACGGCTTCTTCCATATAATCATGCCCATCGCCGCTGGGGGTTTTGAGCGCGACAAAGATTTCGCCCTCTTGGGCCCGTCGTGAATCAAAGCAAAAATCGGTAAAAAGTTGACTGGCCGCCTCGCCAAAAAGCTGGCCATCTGCCGCTTCTAGCAAATCGTACAGGTTAATCATAGATAAATCCTTAGATATAAGACTCATCAATAAATTATCTGTTAAGAGTTTATCAGGTAATTGCAGGCAAGGCGAATAAAACCATAGCTTGCACGGATACAGGCCTTAAGCTAAGCTAGGCAGGTAAATCACCTTGAAACTATCAGAGTTATGGCACCTGTTATACTCTGTCTTTTGCAAAAAATATAAATTTGAGGAGAACCCTTCATGACTCAAGTACCTGAGAATATTTTCCGTAAATACGATATTCGCGGGGTGGCCGTCGGTGACGATGCCCAATTAACGCCAATAATCGCCGAATTGGTTGGGAAAGCATATGGCACCTACGTGCAAAAAGAATTTGGTTTGGAACAAATTTTTGTGGGTGGTGATAATCGCCTGAGCACGCCCGCATTGAAATCAGCCATGATGAGCGGTTTGGCTTCTACAGGTTTGCGCGTGGTTGATATTGGCGGTGTGATGACCCCCACCACCTATTTTGCCGCCGCTACGCATGCTAAATCGGGTGGCATCATGATTACCGGGAGTCACCTCGATACGCAATATAACGGGATTAAAATGGCCTATGGTAAGCTCGCGCTGGCTGGCCAACAAATTCAAGACTTATTGCAACTCATCCTCAACGATGATTTCAAAGTGGCGGATGGGGAAATCGTCGAAGATTTCGACCTCATCAATCGCCATATGGCCACGATTAAAGATATGGTTCATTTAGGGGATCGTAAGCTTAAGGTCGTGGTTGATTCCGGGAATGGCTTGAGCGGGACTTATGTGCCGCCGATTATGGAAGCGCTAGGTGTGGAAGTGGTTTGTCTCTTCTGCGAATCGGACGGGACCTATCCCAATCACTTACCGAATCCAGAAGACCCCGAACTCACCAAAGATTTGGAAGCTAAAGTAATCGAAACAGGCGCTGATTTCGGCATTGGCTTTGATGGGGATGCGGACCGTTGTGGGCTAATTGACGATCATGGACATCATGTTTCCGCCGATCGTTTGATCGCCATGCTTGCCCGCGATATGTTGACCCGTCATCCCGGCGCAAAGATTGTCTATGATGTAAAAGCCAGCCAATTGCTCGATGATATTATTGTTGAAGCCGGCGGCGAACCCATTATGTGGAAGAGTGGTCACAGCTTGATGAAGCTCAAGATGAACGAAGTCGGCGCATTGCTCGGCGGTGAAGTCAGCGGCCATATCTTCATCGGTGAAGATTATCATGGGTTTGATGATGCACCGTTGGTCGCCCTCAAAGCGCTTGAAATCCTCTCCAAGACCGATGAAACTTTGAGCGAAATTTTGGGCAAGATGCCGTCTATGATTGCTACACCCGAAATCATCCTCAAGACACCGGATGATGAAATTAAGTTCAAGATTATCGACAAAGCGCAAACTGAACTCGAAAAAGACTACAAGGTGGTCACGGTGGATGGAGCGCGTGCCCAATTCCCGAATGGCTGGGGTTTGGTCCGTGCCAGTAATACGCAACCGGCCATCACCATGCGCTTCGAAGCGAAGACCAAAGAAGCCATTGTGGAATATATGAAGAAGTTTAGAGATTTGATTGACGAATATAAGGGTGTCAATCTTGAGAAACTCGACGCGCAAATTGAGGCATTCAGCGCGTAGTGATACGCTCAGAATTTGAAATAATTTGCAGGGCTACGGCATGCCGTAGCCTTTTTTATTCCGCTATAGGATTAAATGTCTTGTCGAGCACTTCACCAGTCGTGCAGTTATAGGTTAAGGTCGAAGTGCTGATGGCAGATGAGGTTACGGCTTCATTTTCATAAAGCGTAATTTCGAGCGTGAGTTCAGTTTCAGCAGGGACTTCATAAATTGGCGGATACCAACCCCAATCCTGTTGACCATTGGTGTTTTGGCCTTCTTGCGTGATTTCAACCAGCATATTGTCATCCGCATCGAATAACCGTATCCGGCGTGAATTTTCAGTGGTGGTGTTATAAAACTTCGCCCCAAAACGCATCAGTTGACTATAACCCTCGGTCACCGAACACGTATTGTCTGAGGCCGACAATAATTCAATGGCTGGCTGATTATTGGTCTCTGTCTGACTACTTGTTTCATAATCACGCGCACAACGGAACCCAATTGACCGATCAAAATAATCGGCGGGGAAAGGCGTGCGATAAGTTAGACGCGCATTTGCACTGAGGCCAGTCCAATCATCGCCGCGAATAACATGATCCTGATCCTCAAGATTATCTGCCAGATTTTCACGTCCATCATTGGCATCATACGGATAGTAGTCATAAATCGTACTGGTCCATTCACTTATGTTGCCTGTTAAATCATAAGCATTGACCCATGAACGTCCCTCAGGATAACTCCCCACGGGCGCGAGTAAAGCAAAGCCGTCGCTGATATCATTATTTGAGTAGGAAAAGTCGCAATTTACATCGCATAAATTCGAGCGGGTGCCATCGAATTCATTGCCCCACGGGTAGATTAAATTATCGGGGCCACGTCCGGCATACTCCCACTCGGCTTCGGTCGGGAGACGGGCCGAGCGATTTTCTGAGCAAAAGGCAAAGGCTTCGTCCCACGTAACTTGTTCACGCGGAAGATTATCACTGTCATTCTCATAAAAATTTAGATGATCGGCTTGTCCGGCCAGTGCCATAAATTGAGCCTGACTCACTTCATATTGGTCAAGCCAGAAGGGTTCATCGAAGCAAATAAGGGTAGCAGGTTGTTCATCGTAATCATGTTCATCATCACCCATCATAAAACATCCCGCCGGAACAAGTACCATCGAAACGGTAAAGTCATCGTAGGCTATTTCAAGCGTTGCGGGTTTCCAATCGTCATTGTTGATGATACCCGGATTGGTAGGAACAGGTGTAATCGTTGGATCTTCACTCACTGACGTCGCTGGCGGCGTGTCTGTGTTGGTTGCAACCTGTGTATTTGTTGATGGGGTAGATGACGCTTCGCTCAAATCGGTAGGCGATTGTTGCGCCACCGCCGTTGTCGGACGAGGCGTTTTGGTATCATCCTTATTGTCGCCATCTCCCGACAGCGCGAAAATAATACCCATGCTGAGCAATACCAAAATCAACGCACCTAAACCTGCCCATAATCGCCACTTACGTTGTGTAGGCGCCGGACTAGAATATGCGGGAGTGGGTGTTTGGTCATCTGCCAGCCCCGCCATATGACCAACTTCAGCTAACAAGTCGGCCAAACCTTGGCGCTGATTTTGGGTCAGATCAATATATTGTAAATCAGCAATTTGCACGGGTAATTCAGTGGTTTGAGCCATGACAGGCAAAATCGTCTTATCGAGATTTTGGGCGTAGTTGATTTCTTTGAGGACAAAACTACCCCCGTGTTTACCTGTACGTGAGCGATTAACATCCGGCGAAAGCAACACAATAAACAAATCACACCGCTTGATTTCATCTTGAATTTGGGCCGCCCAACTATCACCAGCGCGCAGGGTTTGATCCCACCACACGGTGATATTCGGTAAGCTTTCAAGTTGGCTCGCCAGTTCTTTTGTTAATTGACGGGTATCATTTTTGGCGTAACTAATAAAAATATGCACAGGTCAATCCCCGTTGATTTGCTCATAAAAACAGTTTATCTATTCGAGTTTATTCGTTGTAATCGCGCGCACACCGGAAACCTATATCAAAAAAAGCAAAATTGGTACTTTGTTTGCCGCGTGTCGCCGCGTGGGCATAAATTTCGCCATAAAACCATGAACTACCGCGCACCACTCGTAAACCAGATCTATCGGTGGTATCTTCACGCCCATCGCTGGCAAAATAAGGATAATCGCTATAAATGGTATTCGTTAATTCCCAAGCATTACCGAGCAGATCATAAGCGCCCACCCATGATTGCCCATTCTCATAACTTCCAATAGCAACTGGTGCATATTGGGCTGTGGCGGGATTAATGTTGAAGTTGAGCGCTGTGATATCAAAATCATTACCCCACGGAAATAACAGATTGTCCGGACCACGCGCTGAATATTCCCACTCGGCTTCACTCGGCAAGCGAACTTGACGATTCTGGGTGCAAAATTGCAAAGCTTCGGGCCACGTAATGCTGTCCCGTGGAAAATTTGCATCTGCATAGTAACTGGGGCTGTTGGCAAGGCCGCCCAGTGTGTTGAATTGCTCGTTACTGACTTCGTATTGATCAAGCCAGAAGGGTTTATTAAAGCAAATTCGGCCACTATCGACGATACCTTGCGTGCCGCCATTCTGGAGTCCTAAATCCACATCAGAAGCAATCGCATCATTGCCCATATTAAAGCACCCGGCGGGAACGAGCACCATCGTCACCGTATACCCGTTATAGTTGAATTCCTGTGTCACAGGTTCCCACTCAGCATTAGCGGTGATCAGGGCACCACCCGGATAGCCAGCCGGTGTGGGATTCGACGTCGGCGTTTGCGTAGGTGTTTTAGAAGGTATCTTGGTCCGGGTTGGTGTATAAGTTTCAGTTGGACTAGCGGTAAAGGTTTGGGTTGGTTCCTCCGTGGGCTCGTCGGTTGGAGGAACATCAGTCGGCGTATTGGACGGTTCTTCGGTAGGCGTAGCTGTGGGAGCCGAAGCTGTTTCAGTTTCAGATGTATTTGTCGCTTCCGTATCATGCGTTGCTTGCGCATCAACCGTCTGTTCAGATTTCACTGTCGCGAGTAAGGCAACATCAGTTGGATCGGGTGTCGCATCCCCTTCATTTTGGGGCAGATTGAGAATGATACCGCCGATAATAAAAATGAGGACAATGGCCCCGATAATGGCGATCAGTGGCCACTTGGGACGCTTCGATTTTTCTAAATTTTGCGCAGTATCTGTAGACTCATCTGGGGATTCATCTTGAGCAAGACCAGCCCTATAACGGACCTCATTCAGAATTTCGGTCATTCCATGCTGATAATTTTGCGTGAGGTCAATATATTGCAGGGCCGCCAGTTGAACAGGCATACTCGTTGACTGGGCCATCACGGGCAATATGTTTTTATTGTTCGCTAGCGCGTAGTTGATTTCATTGATAACAAAGCTCACACCTTTAGCTGAACCCGCACTCCGCCGCACATCTGGCGAAAGGAGGACGATAAACAGATCCGCACGATCAATCTGGTCCTCAATCTCACTGGTCCAACTACTGCCAGCCCGCAGTGATTTATCCCACCAGACGGTAATATTCGATAGTTGAAGGAATTGTTCAGCTAAAGTTTCGGTGAGTTGACGCGTATCTTGTTTAGCATAGCTGATGAAGATATGCACAGATCAATCCTAGTTAATTTGTGAGATAAAACCGGAAGTTACACTAAGGCTAATCTTAAGTATACCGCAGTAAATTTATTTTTTCACAACCCTATGTCGCAAGCTGGTCAATTATCGATAAAAACACAAAGCGGATATGAACGCAGTTGTTCATACCCGCCGACTACTTATATTATCGGTTAACAACAACGGAAAGCTGTTGTCTTTTAAATTTTACTATTCCATCGCATAGTCACGGGCGCAACGGACACCAGCATCCCCGCTCACAGGCTGATTATAACGAGTAGCCATCTTCATAATATCTGAATTCCCGCCTGCATCACCACCCCGTACAGCACGTCGAGCATCCGTATCATCGGAAAGTGAGTTTGCGCTCTCAGCATCATAAGGATAGTCTTGATAAATTGAATTGGTCCACTCCCAAGCATTGCCTGCCAAGTTATAGGCACCTACCCATGACTGGCCTGTCTCAAAAGCCCAAACCGGTGCTAGCTGAGGATAATTATCATCAGGACAACTACGCACGGAGCAATTTAAGCGAGTGGCATCAAATTCGTTACCCCAAGGATAGGTAAGTTCATCAGGCCCACGCGCGGAATATTCCCATTCAGCTTCAGTTGGCAAACGGCCGCCACGCTTTTCTGTACAAAATGCAAGGGCATCATTCCATGAAACACTGCGATTTGGTAAATCTGCGGTTTCTTCATCAAGTTCGATAGCATCTTCGCCCGCGAACATATTAAGTTGAGCATTACTGACCTCATATTGATCAAGCCAGAAGGGTTCCTCAAAACAAATTGTACCACCATCCGGCACACCGTCACGTTGCCAATTCCTCGTTCCAAAATATAGGGCAGACTCATCATTGCCCATCTGGAAACAACCTTTGGGCACCAGTACCATTGTTACGGTGTAACCGTCATAATCAAAATCACGCGTAACGGGTGTCCACTCATCGTTTGCCGTGATGTCTGCGCCACCGGGATAACCTGCGGGAATGGGTGTTTCTGTCGGCGTGGGTGTCCATTGGGTGGCTGTCGCAGTTTGATTCGCTTGATCAGTTGCGAGGGCCGCCGCCGCATCTTCAGTGGGGGTGGCTGTTGCCGGAATATCCGTATCCGTGGGTGATGCCTCCACAACGGTTGTTGGAACTGGCGTGGCGGATTCTTCATCTTCACCGCCAGTGAGAACAACAATCCCAATAATTAATGCTACAATAATAATTAGCGCACCAATCCCTAAGATGATACGCCCATTCATTCCCCCAGATTTTTTCTGATTTTGCATAATAATCCTCAATCTTCCCTAAAATGACGATTTGATGTCTAGGATACGAACTCTAAGCATGTATAACAAGCTAAATATCTAATTCAGCTTAGAGGACACAAAATATATGCCTAAACAAATTACGTGAGAACAAGCTCTATTCTAAGCCGATCACCCCATCCATAATAGCGCCATTGAATTTGGTTTCGTAAACTTTAGCCCCCGTAAAATCTACATTGGTTAAATCCGACCCGCTGAAATCTGTATTGGTCAAATCAACCCGACGCATTTTGGCTCCGCGTAAGTTTGCGTTGATAAATTGGGCTTTGGTTAAGTTGCTATCAGAAAGGTAGACACCTGCAAAATTGGTGTCATGAAGTTGGGCTTTACTCAAATTTGCCTCGCCTAATTCCGCTTGCGCAAAATCAACACCATAGGCAATCGCTCCGCTGAAATTCGCATTCGTTAGGTTAGCCCCGCGCAAAACAGCCTGTTCCATAATGGCGTTGATAAAATATGTTGAGTTTGCAGTAACTTCTTCCAGATTTGCCTCGCTCAAATTACTCCGCGTGAAATTGGAATAATTGAGAATCGCGCCGACCAAGTTGGCTTGGAATAATTTTGCATGATGAAATTTGGCATGCACAAGCCGGGCCTTGATAAGATAGGCGAGTGTGAAATCAGACTTGGCCAGATTTGTCCCCGTAAAATCAGCGCTCTCGAAATTTGCTCTGACAAAGCTACACCCTGTCATGGTGGTGTAGTTCACGGTCGCTTCTGAAAAATCACATTCATCAAAATTAGTTTCAGCGAGATGGAGTCTGCTTAAA
>JBNLCD010000163.1:0-10281 GCA_050303635.1 Anaerolineae bacterium | reverse complement strand
CAAAATACGTCCCGCTATATCAGCGGAACCATCTTCAAAGCTACCCTGTTCATCTAACAAGGCGAGAATTTCTTCGTCATTTTCGTAGGCAGTTAGTAATAGTTCAGATGTGATGTTATAAGATGCCTTATTGGACGGAACGAGAACGGAAAATAAGATACCTTCTGGCAACGCATCTAGAAATTCTGGAACCAATTCAGCATCCACGACACTCAAATTGCCGTATGATACTTCCTCTATATAACTGACAGAAACTAAAATATCTCGAACATCAGAAAGATCGAAATCAATAACGACTTCTTCACCCGTGGCCGCCGTCGCAAAGGTCACGCGTAGGATTTCGTCATCTTCAAGGAGTTCACTCGCGACATAAGTCAGATAATATCGAATGCGGATCTCATCACCCGGTGTGCTTGATGGTTGAACCCTGTTTTGAAACTCTGGATAAGCGGCCATGCTATAGCCAAGACTCTCGACGAAGCGCACATAATCCAATTGCCCATTTTCCAAATAGAGATTATTTAACAAAGGCAGACCAATGGCCGTAAAATCATAATCAAGATAGCCAATTTCAACCCAGTGTGCGGGGGTGCCATCCGTTGCCCATACCCAATAACCCATCGGCTCGTCATCGGCATTAACTGCAATAAGCTGGTTATCTTCAGTAATAATCTCGACTGCATCGGCAGGAAGCTCAGAAGTGTAGGCTTCTAAAATTTCACTTTCAGGAATTTCGACCTCAGTCTCACTGTGGATAACTTCGACAAATCCTTCAGCGGCTACCCACGCATCTTGGTCATCAGCCACAATGGGAATCCATGTAAAGCCATTGGCTTCAACCCATTCAATATCAGGTCGAATTGGATAGATATCACCCACGGCACCTGTCAAAATCACAGATTGATTGTTGACGGTGGAAGGCTCGGTGCGAATACGCACCGCACTAATCAATTCGACTTCAGTTTGGACGGTAAGCGTTCGATATAAAACTGGCAAGTCGGGCGGCGGTGTAGGGGTTGCATCAGTTTGCCAATTTGATGAAGAAAGGTTAGGTCGTGGACTTGCGATAGCCTGCGACGTCACCCCAACAATGAGGAATATGATGCTGGTAAGTACGAGAAAAATACGTTTCATAAGGCTAAACTTTCTACTAAGTAACTACTTATATGTAGAAAGTTTAGCTCTCTTAGGCGAGTGTTGCCAAAAATAAGACTAGTTATTCTTCAATCGTAAATTTCCCAATTTCGATCAGATTATCTTGATAATTTCCATTCGACAAAATGCGGAATCGATCAAAATTTGGCGGATTATAGGTATACCAGCCTGCGTAAATGGTATAAGTGCCGGGTGATGCGGCCTCAACAAAATCAAGTGACAGAATTTCGCCCCATTGATTCACCTCAGCATAATCAATCGGCAACACGTCATCAAACTGATCAACGAGCCCGCCTTGTTCATCCACAATATGCACAAAGCGCACATCTTGATCGGTTAATTCCTCGTCAAATTGCCACCACAACCACACTTGCGGAACCGTTTCGTCATCACCTTCTAGAAACTCATAACGTAAACTCAAGCCACGGTCAAATTCAACCGCGTCATCTCGCACACTCCGCAAACTGAATTGATCAACTTGCAAATTAAGTGCATCCAAATGGCGACATTGAACGGTCGAATTCGTCAGATGTGGACATTCCGGTTCTAGCGCAAGTTCAACCTCATAAAAACCTCGTTCAGGGAAATAAAGCGGCACTTCCATATTTAAATCAACATCATCTTTGATAGTCCAAGTTTGGAACGGTTCATCTTCAAGCGAAAGGACAATTTCACGTTCAACACCACCTGTATCGCCCGCTAATTGCCCACTAAAGACGGCCCACCCTGCGCTTGGTGCATAAATATAGGTGGTCAAATCGCGTTCTAAGACTGTGTTGGTGGGCGGCACACTCATAAATTCAGGGGTTGGATCTAGAACGTGTGGTACGTCAAAAATAGCAACACGGTAATCCTTATAGCGCGGTTCACCAAACTGATTGACCGCCTGTTCATAATGCGCGGTTTGCGTCGTTGGAATATGGATGATGACGATATCAACACCATTTGCTTGCAACAGCACTGGATCAAGGGTATTTTGCAGAATAGTTAATTTAGCATGACTAACGGGTGTATCCCGCACAAATTGACCGGTGACAATCGGTTTTTCGTGGGCCGTTTGATAGTACATGCCAATCTTAGTAAGAATCGGATTATCCCATGGTACATTAAAAACTGAGCGTATATCCTCATCGTCTTGCAAATCAGTTATTCCTGCTGGATAGGTGCCATCCACGTACGGCATTTGCCAAAAAGATTGGTAATCGACTACAACACCAACTACTAATATATTTGTCAAGAGTAAACGCGGAAGCAAGGCCTGCCATCGTTTCAATACATCGGCTAAACCATAGCCTGCTAAAACTGCAATTGAGAAACCTATGACAAAACTAAACCGTCCGGGGGTACGTGCTTGGCTCAGAATAGGTAAGTTTTGAATCCAAGCCAAAGGTAAACTGACATAACTCTCCCATGTTTCACCTTCGAGCGAGGTAAAATGTACCGTAATCAATTCATTTTGATATTTAAGTAGAGGACCTAATGACAAAATCCAAGCGGCTAACAAGAGAAACAATAACCAGCGAGATACAGGTTGGCGAAACACACTCCAGATAGCCAACAAAAGCGGGATAATACCTACATAAGCCATACCTTCAACCAAGCTAATGCCTAGCACTTCATGGGTGTATTGCATATTACCATAAACGGGATGTTCAAAAGAAGGAGTCACTAAACTTAAGATATCTGCGCTGTATCGGACAATGCCCCCTATATCTGTATTAAATTGAGGATTATTGGCATTTTCAAGCATCAACGGCCCCAAAAAGATCAAAGCGCCCAACAGACCTAAAGCAGTCGTGATTAAACTCCGACGAAACCAGAGCCATTGCCGTGTAAATAATTGATAGAGATGAAGCATCGCCACAATTGGCAACACATAAAAAATAAACATTGAAGTATTGCCCAATGGGGCGATAAGGCAAAATAATACACCTAGCCCTATATAGAGTCGGCGAGATGATTCACCTATCTTATAGATACTATAGAGATATAGTGGCATCGGCCATAAAAATAAAACACCAAGGTGTCCACCATAAATACGCCCTTGCACGGCCGGATATGTTAGAAAAATGGTACCTGCTAACAGACTTGCATAGACATTACCTTTGGTAAGATAACGTACCAAGAAGAACATCGCCCAGCCATTAAGAGCTAAACGTAACAATAAAGTCAGGTTATAAGCCAAAGGCAAGGGCAAAAAAATATCGAAAAACCAGACCGGAAAAAACTGAAATGGATTAGCCCAAATAAGCGCGCCACTCATTCCATCCGGATAAGCCATTAAATATTGATCAAATGGTGAGGTACCATTTTGGAGGGAATGTTTAATCGACCAGCTATGCCGACTAATTTGATAAGCATCGGTCAAAAAACCACCCGCCAAACTGTTGTCCAGATGAGTAATCAGTGGCCAGGTCATGATACAGGCAAGGATAAAGTAAAAAAGATAAACACTACCATACTGCGTTAAGAGGGTTCGTCCACGCGTCATTTTTTTCGATCTCTCAATTAATTTTGTTAAGCACCTCGATGATATAAGAAACACCACGCGAATACTACCCAATAGAAATCTAATCCACCATGAAACCATTCTTTTTCGCTATAATAATCCGAGTTTATTGAGCTAAAGAAA
Source organism: Anaerolineae bacterium (assembly GCA_050303635.1). Lineage (GTDB taxonomy): Bacteria > Chloroflexota > Anaerolineae > Aggregatilineales > J027 > JAKEEQ01. The sequence continues at coordinate 6,494 of JBNLCD010000163.1, read as the reverse complement.
TGACTTGTAAATGTTGCACTCTGCCAAACCTTACCGTCTATTGCTGGATATAGTATTTTTGCTAGGAATTTTTGCTTATATCATCATCCCCATAGATGATGTGCCCTTTCATGGCGATGAATCAACCACTATCTGGATGTCCGAAGATTACCAAACCGCGCTGGATGGTGATTTTTCTGAACTCGCCTATGCAGAACCACCACGGCGTACGACTGAACAACATATGCGTATTATCACCAGTAACCTCAGTAAAATTGCAATGGGTATCAGTTGGCAAGAAGCGGGTATGGAAGAAAGTGACCTGAATGAACAATGGGTATGGGGTGCGGATTTTGGCCAAAATGAAGCCAATCACAGCTTGCCATCTCCTGAATTACTGCATGTAACGCGTTTATCTTCAGCTTTGCTGTTGGCCTTGAGTGCCGTTTTCATTCTAGCGACAACACGTCTCATCACCCGGCAATTTTTTGTCCAGCCCGTGACCATTTTCTTGAGTGGTTGGGTTGGTGTGATTGCTTACACCTTTTTGTACCCGGCAATTTTGCTAAATGGGCGACGGGCCATGTTCGAAGGCGGCTTATTATTCGGTTTAGCACTCATGGCATGGGCCAGTACACGTATTATCGCCCAACGAAAAGTCCGCTGGCTCGATTATGGTGTTCTCGGTATTTGCACAGGGTTAACGCTCAGCACCAAACATAGCGCGGCCTTTACGGTTATATTGCTTTATAGTGGTTTGGTCATTATTGCCGGTCTTTTAGCGTGGCGATCATCATCGAAATTTCTCGCAATGCGCGACTATTTACTAAAAATTAGCCTCGCGACACTCTTAGCCCTGCTGATATTCTTCGCACTCAATCCATTGTGGTGGTCTAACCCACTCGGCATGCCAGCGATCGTGATTGAACAACGTCAAATGATTTTAGACGAGCAAGTTACCTATTTCCCGACTTATAAATACACCGAACCTTCTGCCAGAATCAGTGGGCTGGTCGAAGAAATTCTGAATCCCACCACCCAATATTATGAAGCCGATTATTGGATTGATTATGCGGGTGTATCCGCAGAAATTGATGCGTATCAAACGAGTATTTGGGCAGGGTTGGGTGAAAATCCGTTTGGCTTGATTATGCGTGGCATATTGGTTTTGAGTGGCACAGCCTTCTTGCTTTACTTAGGCTGGCGCGGGACTTGGCCCCAACGCAATTTGGTTATACTTCTCGTTCTATGGGCAGGCGGCCTGAGTTTTATTACACTGTTAACAGTGCCGCTCCACTGGCAACGCTATTATCTGCCTGTTTTGGTTCCGCATGTCATCATCATGAGCATTGGTGCAGGAGCGATTTTAGAAATCGTTGAGAAACGTCTCACCCAGCATTAAATAAAGCATGTTAGACTAACTCATATTTTAACTAAACGCTCATCATCTATTAGAGCCGTTTTTACGTAATTCAGAATAAGATGGAAAATAAAAAGCCGGAATTAGCGACAAACTGCTAAAATTCTCTATAATGGAAATGTACTGAGCAATTATTGAGGAATAAGACTTTGTATGGGTAATCAATCTGTTTCATATTTACAGCCTGATTTTCAATTAGGCAAATACACCATTAAGTCGCTTTTAGGACGAGGCGGGATGGCGGAAGTTTATCGTGCCTATAATCCTGACTTAGCTCAGGATGTTGCCATTAAAGTCCTAAATCCCAGCTTTGTCAAAAGTGATGAAGCGTCTACTCGTTTTCGTCGTGAAGCACAAGCCATCGCCGGTCTTTCCCATCCCAATATCGTGCGCGTTTATGATTTTGCTGTACAAGATAATTACCATTACATGGTTATGGAATTATTAGATGGCGTGCCGCTCGATGAACTCCTCCATGAATATCCCCAAGGGATGCCCTACGAACAAATCAAAAAATATTTTAGCCAACTCGCCAGCGCCGTCAGTTATGCCCATGAACAGGGCGTCATCCATCGTGATATTAAACCCAGCAATATGATTATTGTGGAAGAGCGTTTGGTCTTAACTGATTTTGGTTTAGCCAAGATTATGGGACAAGCTAGTCTCACTATGACCGGAACCAGTTCAGGAACGCCAGCCTATATGGCTCCTGAGCAAGCCGCCGGTGAAGAAATCACCAATCGTACAGATATTTATACGCTCGGCGTGGTACTCTATGAAATGGCGACCGGACGCGTACCTTTTCAAGGGGATACCTTTGCCAATGTGCTGATTAAGCATCTCAAGGAAGCCCCAAAACGTCCAACCGAAGTGAGTAGCACCATTAATCCCGTGCTCGAACCCGTCATTTTGCGGGCGATGGCCAAACAACCCGATCTACGCTATGATGACGTCAATCAAATGCTTAAAGAAATCTCAGGCACGTCGGCTGAAATTTCACAAGAAACGATGAAAATCAGTACACAAGTTATTGAGGCGCTCAGTTCGCCCTACTTTGAAAAAAATGGGTCAACGCTAATTGGTGTACCAAGTTCAGATCCCAATATAAGTGTGGCTGAATTGGCTCAACACAAAACGGAAAAACAACGCTGGCAAGCTATTGCCGTGGTCGGTTTGATTGCCCTTGTCTTATTGGCGGGTGCATTCATTATCACGCAGTTAGGTGATGATACAAACGACAATGCCAACAACAATGAAGTTGCGGATATCCCCGCACCTGATGGTATGGTTTATGTGCCAGAAGGTAGTTTTCAGATGGGCTCAGCGCAAGGGCGCGACAATGAGAGCCCCGTTCACGAAGTGCAAATCCACCAGTTTTATATTGATCAATACGAAGTCACCAATGAAGATTATTATGCCTTTGTAAAAGAAACAGGTTTTTATCCTGAGCCAGCCGTTTGGGAACGCCCTGAAAATTCGATATGGAATATTGAAGGTTCCGATATTTACGTCATTGGTGATATCAATGATCGCTGGTCTTATAATGGCACGAATGTCCTTGACACTGAAAATGCAACAATGACAGTTGATCTCAATGCTGATGAAGAAAGCGGCACGGTGATTGTTGAGTTCGATGGTATTATTCGTCCCGAAGATGGCATCGAGTATGCTGGCCATATCCGCATTGAACATGAGGTTTTTCAGGCCCAAGCCAACTTCAATGAAGGTGGTGTTGGCGACCATGTGTTAATGCATGGTGACAGTGGACAGGAAAGCTCAAGTTTACCCCGCGTTGTGGCTCCGGTGGCCACGTGGGGCCAAGCGCGTTTATTTGTAAACGATGAAGAAGTTTATAGCGATCTCGGCGCGCACTTTATGTTATTAGGCGGTATTCGAGATGAGCAACTGCGCATCCTTAAAGCCGACGGTACCTGTTGCTATTCACTCTTAAGTCCCAGCAATGGTTTAGTCGATGAGAGTAAGCATCAAATGACCCTGTTTCTGTTTAAGGGAAGTGCGGCGGGTTCATACAGTGATACCAACCCCGCTGAAGTTGGCGTCCCCACTCAAAATGTTTGGCTAAATCTTCAAGTTCAAAATGTGGATATTATCGAACGCCCCAGCGAAGAATTATCACATTATCCTGAAGGTACCGAAAATATGCCAGTGACGAGCATCACATGGAATGCGGCCCAAGCCTATTGTGAATGGGATAATAAACGCTTGCCGACTGAAGCCGAATGGGAATTTGCGGCACGTGGTGTCCAAAACTTCCTATATCCGTGGGGAGACGACCAAACGATTAATGGTTCAATTCCTGCCAATGTATTGGAAGGCATGGGCCTTCAGGATGTGGGTAGTTTTGACGATGGAGCTAGCCCGTTTGGAGCTTATGATATGGCGGGTAACGCGTGGGAATGGGTCAGCGATTGGTATGCCCCTGATTATTACGCCAATAGTGAATCCGATAATCCGCTCGGACCCAATAGCGGTGAACAACGCGTTGCGCGTGGTGGCAGTTTTATTCAACCAGACCCGTCTGGCATTATTGAATTCCGCACCACCCATCGCCGCCCTTTAGATCCGGCTGAACAGCTTGATGATGTTGGTTTCCGTTGCGCCAGCGATTATTTTGAAATGGGCGTTGAGTAATATCATCTGAAAAAATAAGACAACAAAAAGCGCTACCAATTCGGTGGCGCTTTTTTGTTGCAATTTAATCCGCTAACTTATTTCATTCAATAGACCCGATATATCCATTTGGATATTGGGCTAACCATTCACGGCGCAAAATTCCGTAAAAATACATATCATAGGCGGTATTAAAGCGGAAACCGAACTCGCGTAATGCCCCTTCCCGCTGAAAGCCAATCTTTTCATAAACCGCCAAAGCTGGCTTATTATAATCAAATACAGATAACTGCACTTTGCGAAAATTCAGTTCAAGAAAAGCGTAATCAAGAATTAAACTCATCGCTTCCGTGCCATATCCTTGCCCACGATGATACTCATCCCCAATTTCAATGCTGACCCAACCTACACCATTGTTCCACTCGATTTCAACTAAACCCAGTAACCCCACTAAATCATCACCATTTAGCGGACGCATGGCGAAAAAATAACCATCTTTGCCAGATTGACTGCTTTCAATTCGATCTTTAATTTGTTTTGCCGTGCGCGGATAAGACACATTGCTCGAAGCCAAGTTAGCAAATATAGAATCTTCGGTCCAGCGTTGCATCGTTTCCGCATCGGTTTCACGCACGGCGGTTAAACGAATTTTTTGCCCCCGAAAAAGTTGTTTCAACATATTGTGGTTTGCTTTCTTTTGAAATAGTCACGAGATAATTATAGCATCACGATTGAAAATATTCGCCTTTATGAAGCGTATTCGAGACGTAGGCCAGCGTAGTCAGACCGTGCTTTGCATCGGCTGTTTATCCATGTGATAATAACGAGCGAACCCAATTGAACTCAAGTGTAAAGGGCTTAGTGTGCTAAAGAAAATAACTAAACGTAGTTTTGGACTAGGACTATTATTGATTATCCTATTCAAGATAACCCCTTTAAGCAGTGTCCAATCCCAAGAGAATATCTTGCTAGAAGGTCCTTTGGTTATTAGCAATACTCCCGCCCAAGATGGTTTTATCATCACCGATTTAGGCACTAATACTCAGCGCGAACTCTCATTTGGCGTAGGTGATCATTATATTGGCGGATTTTCGCCAGATGGTTGTCAAATTTTGTTCACATGGGAAGCTGAACTCGGCCAAGGTCATCTCTACACAGCCAACCTAGATGGCAGTAATCTGCAACAACTCACCAAACTAGGACGCACCGGAGCGCTGAGTTTTCGCATGTGGGAGCCAACATGGTCACCTGATGGAAGCCGCATTGCCTTTACTTTGGCCCGTTATTACAATCCGCCCGACGAAGACCCCTATCGCACTACTCATATTGCTTGGATTCCAGCCACAGGTGGCGAACCAGCTTTTTATTCTAATTCCGGCACTGAAGGTCAACCCCGTTGGTCACCCAATAGCCACTGGTTGATTTATGTATCCATTCAAACCGTAGTCGAAGGTGAGGTTTCCGAAGAAGAAGAACCACCAACCAAACCCGAATTATGGATTGTGGGTATCAATGGCAACAACAAACATCGCTTCACTGATTTTGGTTCAGGTGGCGTTTATAACCCGAAATGGTCACCGGACAGCAATTTGGTAGCATTCCAATTCGAGGCGATGGGTAATAGCCACCAAATTATGGTTCTACCCTATGATGGCTCCGGCGCACCGACCGTCTTAAATAGCCAGCGTGCCATGATTTTAGATTACGATTGGCGACCCACTGGTGATGAGATTTTAGTAGCTATGCGTGGATATCAAGGTGAAAACGAAAACACCCTGTGGACGTTACCCATTGATACTACCAATCCTATCCCCACCCGTTTAGTCGATACAACCGCACTCGATTACCCGCGTTTTTCAAGCGATGGACGCTGGGTTGCCTTTCGTCAAGCCTATGAATTAGCGATCTACGATTTATTCGGAGACGGTGAAATCCTCTTGATGGGTGAAAATACACGGAGTAATAGCGCGCCTGTTTGGTCGCCGACAAATTTTAAAGGCGAAGCGGCCTGTCTTGAGCAATAAGTATTTTCTCAGGGCTTGCAATCTGCCAGGTTACGAGTAAAATGCCTCTCCCACAATTCTGTAATCTATTGAAGGTATCAAGACACATGTTGCTCGAATTCATTGGCTATCTCGCTTCAATCTTAGTCGCCACCTCCCTGTTAATGCGCTCTATCTTGCGCCTACGCATTATTAATTTAGTCGGTGCCGTTACCTTTGTTGTCTATGGCGCGCTCATCGGTGCCTATCCTGTTGTAGCCGTTAATTTTGTGATTGTCTTGATTAACCTCTATTACTTGCGGCAAATGCTTAATCGCCAAGAATATTTCCGTATATTAGAAGTATCCCCAGACTCAGGTTTATTGCGTGATTTCCTGAAATTTTATGGACAAGATATCGCTTCCATTATGCCCGGTTTCGCTTATGAACCCACCTCTGAACACATGGCTTATTTTGTATTG
>JBNLCD010000162.1:0-10283 GCA_050303635.1 Anaerolineae bacterium | reverse complement strand
TTTAGTTAAATATTTTTGTTATTGCTCACTTGTTGCGTATAGATGTTTCTTATTAAATATGTGGCGCGTAGGAGGCCCTGTAATGTTAATTAAAGACTACCCCCAGATGAAGAAAATGGGTGGAACTTCGCTTGTCTTAAGCGGGGGAGCCACCAAAGCATTTTATTTTCATCTCGGTGTACTGCGTGTCCTTGGCATGGATGATGTAACCTCAATTATCGGGTCCAGTGCAGGCGCAGTACTCGGTGGATTTCTAGCCGCTGGAGTGGATGTTGAAACATTGGTGCGCACCATCCATGAAAACAAAGTCTATTTAAAACACAATGAAGCTTGGGCCAAAAAATTAACCTCCACCATGCTTTTCCGCCCCAAATATACGAATATTCTCCGCCAATCGATCATGAATAGCTTTTCGGGCGTGAAATTCTTAGCATCGTTGCCCCGACTTTACAGCGAAGATATTATGGCTAAAGCGCTGGACAACTTTATTAAGAGCCAGTCTCAGGTGATTGGTTTCTTCGATGGCAAAGCCTTAAGTGAAATGTTTAAGATGGTAGTGCCATCCGGTGAATTTAGTGATTTGAAAATGCCGCTGTTTGTGGTCGCCACAGCCTTAGACAGTCAAAAACGAGCGGTCTTCAATAATCTTTATGATTTTGACGACATCGATGATTATTTCACCACCAAAGTTCCTCTGCACACCGCCATTCAAGCCTCAACCGCTGTGCCGGGTATGTTTGAACCCATTAAAATTGATGGCCAATATTATATTGACGGCGAAGTCAAACGGACGGTTTCTTCTGACCTAGGCGTCAACATGGCCGACCGCGTCATTATTTCCCATACCTATCAACCGCTGTATTTGAATGGCAGTGGCTCTGTGCGCGATATGGGTTGGTACAATATTGTCAAACAAACCGTTTCAATGGTTCTCTTCGAACGTATTCAACGCCAATGCATGATTCTGCGCGAACAATATGCGCACAAAGAAGTTCTCTGGATTCAACCTGATCCTGAAGATGTGGAATTTTTCCGTGCGCCGGAATTTACCTTTGATACGGTCATGCAACAAAAAATTATGAAAAGTGGCGAACGCGCGGCGCGTAAAGCTTTGGCCAGGTACGAATTACACTCTGTCCAGCCAATTGCTTAAATTTACCGCAAAAATCATATAAAAATGTTAATATAGTAAGCATAATAAGCTTTATTTTTTAATCATTCTCAATGAGATAAAGCTTAGTCTCTTGGAATTAATAATTTTAGGCATCATCGAGGGAGACAGCGCCCCTGCTTACATTGATTTAAAGGACAAATTTTTATGGCACGAAAAAAGCACTCTAATTTTTTAGGTCCAGTTGATACCGCGTTTCTCCATGTCGAAACCCCCACAACACCAATGAATATTGGGGCGGTCACCATTTTTGAGGGACAAATCAACTTTGATGAATTTGTTACGCTCCTTGAATCACGACTTGAACACGCACCGCTCTATAAAAAACGGCTGGTCCAAGCCCCCTTAAATATTGGCGAATTGCAATGGGCCTATGATCCCGATTTTGATATCAATAATCATGTGTTTCGCATGCAAATTGATGAGCCCGGTACAACTGAGCAATTGCGTCAAATAGCGGGTCAACTCATTTCCAGCACCCTTGACCGCGACAAGCCACTGTGGGAAGTAGTTTTTATTGAAGGTTTATCAGATAATCGCACATCGTTGTTTTTTAAAGTGCATCACTGTATGGTCGATGGCTTGGCCGCTGTTGAGTTGTTTAGTATGTTGCTCGACTTGTCGCCGGATTATGAACCTATTAATCAAGATGACAAGAAGGACTATAATCCACCACCGTTACCGGATACAACCAAGCAAATCACCGATGCGGTGCGCAACGAAATTCCCTATAAATGGAAAGTGGTCAAGAAAATTGGTGGGAATGCCTTTAGTTTAGGCGAGGTTTTCCTAAATAAAGAAAAACGCCGTAAAGCCCTTTATGGTGTGGCTAATTTGATTAACGATAATTTAACACCCATCAAAAGTCTGGTGATTAATGGCAAAAATTCAGGTGATCAAGAAATCTCGTGGATTGAGTTTTCATTAGCTGAGGTGCGTAAAATCAAGTCTGGGCGTGAGGCATCCGTCAATGATGTGATGCTCTATGTATTGGCCACAGCCATTGAGCGCTATTTAGAAGATCGCATGGATGAGACTGATCAAGATTTTCTACGGGTGCTCATTCCAGTCAGTATGCGGCTTGAGCAAGAACGCGAACAATTTGGTAACCGAATTTCTGTCCTCCCCATTGATGTGCCCTTTGGTATGTCCAATCCGCTTGAACGCTTACAAGCTATTGCCGAATACACCACCATCATGAAGGAATCATCGCTGTCCAATGCGATGGATTTGATTTTATCGTTGCCCTCTTTAGCTTTGCCAGCCGCTCAGCCGCTGATTTGGGGAATCGCGCCCAAAGCATTTTCTTTTATTGCACACACATGGTGCACCAATGTAGCTGGTCCGCAAATTCCAGTTTATTTGCAAGGCCATAAAATGTTAAACAGCTACGGCTATTTCCCCCTCAACCCGTCAATGGGTCTGGCCTGTGTGGTGATGAGCTATAATCAGCATATTTCGATGAACTTGGTGGTTGATCAAGGGATTGTGCCCGATGTGGATCGGATTCGGGAACATATGCGGGATGCTTATGTTGAATTGCGCAAGGCGGCTAAGGTACCCGAAATGGAAGCGATTATCATGACCAAAGTTGAGGCCGCCAGCGATGATGAGATTGAAGAGGATGTGATTGATGCGGCTTCAGAAGCGGAAGTTAATGATACTTCCGCCCCAACATCTAATGAAGACTCCGTCGACAATGAAGTTGAAACCCCAGAAGCGGATACTGCTGAAGATGCGCAACCCGAGTCGGATGATATGCGTATATTCACTGAACCGTGGGCGCAAGCTTATATGGAAGCTATTAACGGCAATCCGGCTTATAAGAAATCTTCGACTGGCTGGGATGCTGGCGCGCTGGCCTTTGTCATGCAGTCTGCCCCCCGCAATGGTTATCCTAAAGCAGTTGCGGTCCTACTAGATTTGCACAAAGGCGTGTGTCGTGATGCTCACACCCTCGACCCGAAAGATGCTTATAGTGAAGCTTCATTTGTCATCGAAGGCGATTATCGGAACTGGATGCATTTACTCAGCGGACAAGGTAAACCCTTACCGATGTTAATGCGCGGAAAATTGAAACTTAAAAAAGGCTCAGTTTCAAAATTGATGCCTTACTCAAAATCGGCCCAAGAATTACTCAATAGTGCCCAAATGATTAAATAAGGATGAACCTGTGGCTACCAAATCTTTTCCTAAGAAAATTCAAGATGCTGACCAAGAACTCGTTGTGCGCTTTATGGATGCGGATGATCGCACGTCCATTTTAGCGTTGACTCAGCGTATGACCGAATCCGATTTATGGTTTATGCGCCGCGATTTAACGCAACCCGAAGAAGTTGATCGCTGGATCAATGATATTGAGCGCAGTCGAGCGGTTACATTGTTGGCTGAACATGGCGGTAAAATTGTTGCCTACGGCAGTTTGTATCATAATCAATTAGAGTGGAATCGCCACCTTGCAGAAGTTCGTATTATGGTGACTTCAGCATACCGTAACAGGGGTATTGGTGGTACACTTGCGCATGAACTTATGTTGGTGGCTAGCGAGTTGGGGTTTGAGAAAGTTTACACCTACACCACTGTTGAACATAAGGGCGCACAAAAAATGCTAGATAAAATTGGCTTCAAACCAGAGGCTATTCTAGCAGACTGGATTAAGACGAATGATAATCGGAATCTTGATCTAGTTATTATGTCTGCATCATTAGCAGGTATCAAAGGCTAATCTTTAGCTGAAGGAGACAGAAAAAAGATGGCTAACACAAAAGTTAAAGAAGAAGAAGTTGTTGAAGAAAATGAAGCAATGAATGCTCTTGAAGCTTTCATGGAACATCAACGCACTGCTTTGAATGAAACTCGCAAGGCGCTTGAAAGCTTAGTTCCAGTTGCTTTCCGCGAACACAGCACCGCCGCTTTCAATGAAGCAATGGAAGGCTATCGTAGTCTTTTCAACACAATGATCGACGAAATTAACGACAATGTTAAGAAAGTTACCACACGCTTCGAAAAAGAAGCTGGTGACGTAGCTGAAAAAGTCGAAATCACCGAAGAGTAAACTCGTTAGTTTTGAAACCCCAACGACAATTAAATCCCTGTCAAGAGACCACTTGGCAGGGATTTTTATTTCTAGAAAAAGATATAATTCAACTTGGGCATACTCCCAAGGATACTAGCGATATATTTTTAGATCTAATGTTTTCTCAAACTCAGGCGGCAGTTCTTTAATTGGGTTACCAGACAAATCTATTTGCTGTAAGTTTTCTAGGTTGCCAATTTCAGGCGGCAGTTCCGTCAACTGATTGTCCTGCAATAGCAATACTTTCAGATTGGTCAAATTGCCAATCTCGGGAGGAAGTTCGGTCAATTGATTGCCACCCAGCCAAAGTTTTTCGAGGCTGGTTAAATTGCCAATTTCGGGCGGCAGTTCCGCAATCTGATTATTGTCGAGATGCAATCTCTGTAAATTGGGTAGCTCCCAGACTTCATATGGAAGTTCATGCACGCGGTTCCCCGTGAGATTTAACCACAATAAGTTTGTGAGATTCCCAATCTCGGCGGGGATTTCTTCAATTTTGTTGATATATAACCACAACCATTTCAATTGCGTGAGATTCCCAATTTCAACCGGTAATTCGCTCAAGTTATTCCCGGTTAGGTTTAGGACTTCTAGTTCGCTTATATACGCAATCTCTGCGGGAAGTTGACTGAGTTCAGAATACTGCAAGTCGAGTCCCCGAAGATTAAGAAGTTCAAGAATTCGTTCTTCCACAGGTTTTTCAAGACTGATTGGTAAATCTAGTGATTTGCCAGAAAACGGATCGCGCCAGATCATTAGCTGGACCAACGCCTCATACACGGAATGATCTAATTCTGATTTTGGCATAGAGCTCCCCTACTCTTTCTCTGTAATAAAGCTATTTTACCTTTTTAGACTCCCTTTTGCACACATTTTTGCGTTATTTGGGGAGCAGACCTAAAACTTAGCAGATAGCGATGATACTAACTAGGTTGAACTATTCTGCGATTATCACCAATCTAGTTTGCCACTTTTTGGCCAGATTTACGTAATGCTTTCGTAGACAGTGATGAATCTGTCATCATGCTACAATTATAGATAGTTAGTCCTCAAAAACTGTGAATAGGAGACACTTGCATGCGTACTCATTTGCGTTGGTTTATGCCATTTGCAATGCTTATCACCTTAATTTTACCATTGGTTCCCGTAGCGACTGCGCCCCAAACTGCTTCGGCTCAAGGGATTTTTGGCTGTCCGTTTGATTCACAGCGTGACTGTGATCTATTCATCAATGCAGTTGAAAACACAGCGGGTCTGAGTTCCGTCAATGTTGATGAGTTGAGTTTCAATATGATTATGCTGGCCGATAATCGTCCGACCAGTGTTCAAGTTTTGGCCGAAGGACCCACCTATTTTGATGAAAACGGCGACATCGCTGATTTAGATTGGACCACGAATTTAATGGTTGAAGGCGTACGGATGCCTTTTAATTTCCGGAATGCGGATGGCACGCTTTATTTTGATGTTGAACCGAATAACGAGAATAATGCGTGGTTAAGTTATGACTCCGATCAAATGGGTACGGGATTTATTAATCTCAGCAATATATTAACCTTGTTGACGATTGATCAACTGGTGGAAACCCTGAATGAAGTGGGAGACGGTGTAACATGGTCGCGCGGGGAAGATATCACCGTCAACGGCCAACCGGCGGGTGTATTCTATGCCGAATTTAGTTCTGCTTCATTGGTTACGACGTCCTTTGCTTATGAACAAATGACGCTTTTGCTGAGCGATGTATTCGATTCGGTGGGTATCTCCCTTGATGCGGATACAACCGAGTTTATCCTCGATTTTGTGGTGAGTACGTTGCGTAGTCAATTAGGGGGTGCTGATTTCCAAATTACATGGATTATCGGCCTTGAGGATGAAATGGTTTATAGCCTCAACATCGCGGGCGGTGCCGATATCAACACTTCAGTTTTAAGCTTTTTAGGTGGTGAATTGGCATTATCATTACCCAATGAATTGAGCTTTAATCTTGAGATGGATGTGGCCTTAAGCCAACATAATGCCGCTCCCGCTGTAACGGTACCCGATAATGTCGAAGCGGTTGAATATGGTGCCATTGAAGGAATTTTTGGCGAATTTCTTGATCTCTTTTTGAGTGATATCATTCAAATTGCCGATTAATACATAGTTGAAAAGCTTATAGCTAAAAGAGGATGAACCGAACCAGTTCGTCCTCTTTTTTTTGTATAAAACAACCCGAAGCGCTTCAGAAAGTAGTTAATCATCTGATTGGCGAAACACATCAAGGCTGGCGCTAGACACGGTTTAATATAAAAATCATCTTAGCATTTCTTTCAACTATCGCCTGAGGTGGCATGGCTATGGCATAATACATGCTCGCCTGCTCAATAGTGCTCAATAAAAAGCAGGGAGATACGCCAACCACCTAGCTGAAAAAGGACTCTTGATGAGTAATATCACAAATATCGCGTCTTCGGGAACGCTGGTAACTTGTCCCAACTGCGGAAACCGTTTTTCCGCTCAACTTGAACAAATTATTGATGTAACAGATAATGACCGAGCCAAATCAATCTTTTTATCTGGTCAACATAACGCGCCGACCTGCCCAAATTGCCAAATGCGTTTCAACGTATCAGTTCCTATTGCTTATCATGATGCGAACAAAGACCTCCTTATGGTCTATGTGCCGATGGAATTGAATTTGAATAATGACGAACAAGAACGCATCGTTGGCCAACTTACGCGCACCGTCACCGAAGCGTTGCCGATGGAACAACGTAAGGGCTATTTATTTAATCCACGTCGCGCCTTCACTTTGCAAGGAATGATGGAATCTATTCTTGAAGAAGATGGCATTACCAAGGAAATGTTGCAAGCACGTCAAGGTAAGTTAGAGTTGGTTCAAAGAGTATTGACCACTCCGCCGGACCAATACGAAACATTTGCCCAAGAAAATGATGAAGTTTTGGACGAAGACTTCTTCAATATGATGTCTAGTATGGTTGAAACTGCGCTGGCGACCGGTAATCAAAGTGATGCCTATCAAATTGCGCAAATTCGCGATCATTTCTTGCAATTCACCAGTTATGGACAAGAAGTTATTGCCACCATGCAAGCCCAAGAAGCGGCGATGGAAGCTGTGGCCACTGATTTGCAAGCGATGGGTGATGATGTTTCTTACGAGGGTCTCTTGGATTTGGCTATTACCTATGCTGAAGACGATCAAAAACTCCAATTTTTGGTCGGTTTTGTCCGCCAAGCCATGGATTATCAATTCTTAGAAATGTTGAGCGAACGTATCTCCAATGCTGAATCAGACGAAGAAGCTGAAATGCTGGAATATGTGCGTGATCGTATTATTGAATGGAGCGAACAAGTTGACCGTCAACGGCAAGCGCAAGTTCAACAAGCTACCGCCCTCATTCAAGAATTGGTTAATCAACCGAATATGGAAGAAGCCGTTGCCCAATATTTGCCCGCCATTAATGATTTAGTTCTAGCAGTAATTGACGCCAATATTCAAGCATCCGAAGAACACGGCGATACGCAATTAGCGCAACGCTTGATGCAATTGAAACAAATCATTCATAACATGATTTCCCAATCTTCACCGCCAGAAGTGCAGTTCATCAGCGAACTGTTGCAAGCACCGTCTGAAATGGATGCGCGCTTAATGTTGCTAGATCATGCGCATGAATACGGCGATGGCTTGCTGGAAACAATCGACGCGTTAATTGATGATCTCACTCAACGTGGGGCAGATGGCATTGTTGAACAACTCATTGCCCTACGCGAAGAAGCCGAAAATGTGCTGAACTCTTAGTAGTTCATCATTCGACGGAATTTGATCATGCCAAGAGACTATGCTTAAAAGTGTGGTCTCTTTTTTTATTCAATCGTCAGATATGGCCGTAATTCTTCCAATGTTCCTTCCCCAATGCCACTCACATTGACGAGATCATCCACGGATGCAAACAATCCATTTTCGTTGCGATAATCAATGATGTTTTGCGCTTTGCTTGGTCCAATCCCCGGTAATGTTTCTAATTCTTCGACGGTAGCCGTGTTGAGATTGACAATGCGAACGGTGTTAGGCGTTGGTGTCATGATATTGGTATCGGTTGTTTCTGCGGCTGATTCGTCGTTTTGTTCTGGCACAAAAATCATATCGCCATCTTGCAAAACTTGGGCCAAATTGACTTGCTCTAAATCTGCGTTATCTTGAACACCCACTATGTCTAAGGCATCTTCAACACGACTATTCACGGGTAAACTAATTCGCGCTTCGGGTGTGAGAATAGCGCCTACTACGTAAATTTCTAGCGGTGCCGGTGTACCTGTTACAGTTGCAGTTTGCGTGGGTAATGGTGGATTAATTTCCACCGTGGTTACATCGGATTCACGGGTCAAAAGTATAAAGCTCGCCGCACCAATCGCCAGCGCGAGCAACACAAAGCCAATACCCCAGATAATGAGGCTACTGCGTGATTCACTTTCGGTATTCATCAATAATCCCCCTAAACGGTGAGTAGCCACCAACCATTCCATGATTGGCGACTACTCTTTTAGTTCAATTTATTCAATCCAACTGGTGGCGTATTTTTCATCTTCAAACTCAAGCGCGCCTTGGGTGACGTGCAAGGGCCGGAAAGTATCAATCATGACAGCGAGTTCTTCAGTACCTTCTTTGCCAATACTGGCTTCAGTGGTTCCGGGATGTGGGCCATGAGGTAAACCTGAAGGATGCAAAGTGAAACTGCCTTCTTCAATACCCTTTCGGCTCATGAAATTTCCTTCGACATAGTAAAGCACTTCATCACTTTGGACATTCGCGTGATTATAGGGTGCGGGAATGCCTTCGGGATGATAATCATATAAGCGGGGCACAAATGAGCAGATGACATAATTATTGCCACGCCAATTTTGATGAACGGGCGGTGGCTGATGAACACGCCCGGTAATCGGTTCAAAATCGCTGATATTAAAAGCAAAGGGGAATAGGTAGCCATCCCAACCGACCACATTTAACGGGTGGTGGTCAAGAATATGACGGTGCAATTGATCGCGTGCTTTGACACGGACTTCAAATTCACCAAGTTCGTCATGCGTTTCGAGCTCGCTTGGTGGACGAAAATCGCGTTCACAATAAGGGGAATGTTCAAGCAGTTGGCCAAATTCATTGCGATAACGTTTTGGTGTCGTAATGGGGGTAGGAGATTCGATTACCAAAAGACGATTTTCACTCGTTTTGAATTCCATTTGCCACGTGACATTGAAGGGGATATTCAAATAATCACCGGGGCCAAATTCTATATTACCCAAATTTGAACGCAATAAACCTTCACCTTCATGGACAAAGTACATTTCGTACGCTTGACCATTCCGGTAAAAGTAGGACATGGATTCAGTCGGTCGAGCAACGCCGATGGTTACATCGGAATTTCCCAAAACGACACGCCGTGCCGAAATAACGTCACCGCCTGCCAGAAAATCACCCGTCATAAAGTGACGATGACGCAATGCGCCAAAGTCAACATATTGTGGAGTCATATCGGCCAGCAATTCGGCACTGATCAGACGGGTTGGATGTTGGAGATGATAGGAAATAGACTGCATTCCATCAAATCCTTCCAAACCCATCACTTGTTCTCGGTATAAACTGCCATCCGGCTTACGAAATTGCGTATGGCGTTTATGGGGGATTTCACCGAGTTTATGATAAAACGGCATAGGGGATTTCTCCTCTTAAAACAAAAAATAAAAGTGGGCATTTTCATTTTAGCGAGACAATCTTAAAAAACCAACACCACGCCTCTATGGAAAATTCAATGTGGCTATTGGTGAATATAGCTAAAATCAGTCATTAGTAAGCTTTCCATCATGTATAATCATCTATAAATATAAAGCAGGAACTCACCACATAAATGATATTTTTAATTTGTAAACTGATTTTAAATCAAACTTAAAGAAAATACCCTAAAATGTGGGTTGGGCAATTGGGAGCCTAGATTTGTTATAATAGTTTCACTATCTACTATCCAGCCTAGAGTGAGATGTATATGA
>JBNLCD010000161.1:0-10304 GCA_050303635.1 Anaerolineae bacterium | reverse complement strand
AGGATGCCCAAGTTGGACGGGTGCGACTGCACCAGCCGAGACAATCCACAATAAGACTGTTAAATCCCCTGAGATCAGCAAGATTCGCGTAAGCTTAGTCATTGTAAATTCCTTTTTGAGATTGACTGTCTCCACCAACAGCAAGTTACGCTACTTATAGACTAAGTCTGACTGCGCCAAATCGATGTATTGCGCCAACTTATTTGTCAATTGCACGCGTGAATGAATATCAAGTTTGCGATAGATGCTTTTCAGATGATTACGCACCGTTCCCACTGTAATATGCAAGGTTATTGAAATTTGTTTAGTCGAATAGCCTTGCATAATCATCCGGGCAATCTCCCATTCACGTTGCGTCAATAAATGGTATGGACTTTGATCTTCATCGACTATCGGCAAATCATCCGTGCGTGAAATATTGTCTTTTGCACTGGGCCTGAACCACTCATTGATGGCCTTGGCGCGGACTGAATATTGTTTCACAATATCCATAAATGCTTCAATTGATTCAACTTTCGTCAATATTTCTTGTCTGACTTCATATACGATTGGTTGGTTCATTATTTCCCCCGTTGTCTTGTTTCGCTCAATATCAATCAACTCAAGCCTAGATTGTCTGTAACCAAGGTTGGAGACGCGCCACATAATCATTCGGTGCTTCGAGCGGCAACCAGTGACTGTAACTTGCGAAGTGGTGCACCTGTGCTTTGCCGAAGCGCTCCGCATAATTAGGCGAAATGAATGGATCTTGATCACCCCATAGAACAATTGCAGGCTTTTCCTCGAGAACGGTGATTAATTTTTCTTCCCATTCCGCAAAATCTTCGGGATTTCGTTCGCGGTACATTCGTAATATCGTTTTGCGAACATGGGCTGAGCCAAAACCACTGTTATACGAGTTTTCTATATAACTATTTGGCAGAGCAGGTGCCACATTTTGCAAGGTTTTACGCATCATAAAACGCGATGCACTCCTGACAAGTAACTCGCCCACCATAGGGAATCGATATAGCTTGGCAAAGAGGTGCCACTGATAATCTTGAAAGAAATTGGTGTTGGAGATGGCAATACCGCGCACAAGTTCGGGATACTTCACCATAAATGCCATTCCATAATGTCCACCAAAATCGGTTGTGACCAAGGTAATGGGCTCATTGATATGCAATTCTGCAAGCAACTCATAGATAAAATCGGCCATATTATCTAAAGTGAGTTCAAAATTATCCGGTAGCGTGGATTCACCAAAACCGGGTAAATCAATCACAATGCTCAGAATTTCACCGTTTAAACGTTTGATGACAGGTAACCACATATTATGCGTATCCGGCGAGCCATGCAAAAACAATACGGGTAACCCTTCATTAAACTCGCCCGCCATAATTCGGGCCCCTTTTATTTGGAATTCGTGCCGAAGGTAGCGTTGAGACTTCGCTTGGGTATATGATGTTTTGGTTGTCATTCGAGTTATCTCCTTGAGCTATGGTCAATTGCAAGCAATCAACCATCTTGATAGCCTGCCTATCTTGTGTAGATAGTGTTCTTATGACAAATTCGCGCCAGATTTCTGGGTGCGTGATGGCGTTGATTGCTTCAGTTGTGGTATAGGGAACAACATCGGCGTTGTCTTTTGATAATCACGATAGGTTTGCCCAAATGCCTTCACCAAATCACGTTCTTCGAAATATAGTCCCACCGCAATATAGCCTGTCATACCGATTGAAAATACAAGGTGGCCCAGCGTCATATGCGGCGTTGCCCAGAACGCAATCATCACTCCAAGTTGCATGGGATGCCGCACAATCTTGTACAAAAATGGTGTGCGATAGGTCATGGGTACAGGATCTTTGCCACGAAAATACAAATAGGTCTGTTGAAGGCCTGATAACTCAAAATGATTGATGAGATAAGTTGAGATAAAAGCGATCAGCCAGCCGCCGAAATATGAAACCCAGATTACGGCTTGCAAAATGCTGTTATCGATTTTCCAGATGGTGGCAGGCATGGGTTGCCATTGCCAGATGAGCACGCCAGCCAGAATGCCCGCTTGTAACATGTAGGTACTGCGTTCCATGGCAGGCGGGATGATACGTGTCCAAACACGCTTAAAACCTTGCCGCGCCATTAAGCTATGCGGTATCCCAAACAAAAGTATGAGCCCACCATTGATGATAATTGCTGTGAAGCCCGTTGATTGAGTGTTTGCGTCAACAGAATAGCGCCCTAAAAGATTGGCGAGAAATCCGCCGAATCCCACAAAATAAGCTGTTGCCCCAATCAAATAACAGATAATGCCATAAACTAGTACCGGCAAACGTTTTAACATGATCTTCTCTTTCCTAGTCTGTAGCTCAATGGATAGTTGTTCTAGTTCCACTGAGCTACCTTATACTTCTCGTTATTCTGGTTTGATGTTTTGATTTAAGCTGAAGAAGTTCGTCGGGTCGTAGCGTTTCTTGATAGCGGCTAAACGTTCATAATTCTTCCCGAATTGCCGACGTATCAATTGATCGCCTTCTTCTTGAAAACCGGGGAAGTTAAGATACACACCTCCATCTGAAAATTCATTCAGCGCGGTCCATGCTGAGCGTGTCCAATCAATATTGGCATCGTCTTCCGCAGGATTGACCCACGTTGAATCGAGGCTTAAGTTGAAATTAGCACTGCGATCACCAAAAGCAGTGGCATCCGCCTCGACGCGACCCATCGCTCCGCCTAAGTGCCGGATAATGACCAGCGACATCGGTGAAGGGCGTTGAACAACATGGTCGATGGTGGCCGCAATGGCCGAATCTGGTAACTCACCAAGATTGAGGGATTTCCAATAGTAGCGTTGGATACGTGCCGGGAAAAATTCGTCAAAGGCACTTTGCACTTCGACAAAAGGACTGACTGCCGTCATATCAACCAGTGGTTCGGTGATTTCACGGAGCGGTTGTAAAACTTTTTCAGCATCCACCACCGGGCCAATATACACCGCATCCACGATGACGACATTTTGGTGGTGCATCTCTTCTGGGAAATCCGGAATAGCTGGCACACTCCATAAAATAATTGAACTGGATACTTCATCAGGCGCAGTTTCGGTAAAAGTACGCCATGCTTTCATAACCTCTTCAGCTTTTTCGAAGGGGTACATTACCGTGGCTTCCATGACTTCAGGCCCCACCGGATGTAATTGGTATTCGAAATTCACAACGATGCCGAAGTTACCGCCACCGCCCCGGACGGCCCAATAAAGATCTTCGTTTTCGGTTGCACTGGCATGCAGTAACTCACCGTCTGCGGTGATCATATCGACCGATAGCAGATTGTCGATGGTGAGGCCGTGTTTGCGCCGCATGTGACCCATGCCGCCGCCCAGCGTTAAACCGGCGATGCCTGTTTCTGAAACTTCACCGCCAGGTGCCGCCAGCCCAAATGCTTGGGTCGCGCTATCAACATCGGCCCATGTTGCGCCAGATTGGACGATAACCGTTTGCTTCTTAGCATCAACGGTTATATGTTTCATGGGTGACAAATCAATCACCATACCGCTATCATTGGTGGCATGACCCGCAACATTGTGCCCGCCACCCCGCACAGATACAACCATGCCTGCTTTACGGGCCATATACACCGCAAAAATAACATCGGCCACATTAGCACAGCGTATAATCACAGCGGGATAGCGATCGATCATGCCGTTCCAGACAGCGCGTGCATCGTCATAATCGCTGTCGACTGATGAAATAACCTGTCCGGTGATATGCTCGCGTAAGTTATCGATAATTCGCGTGTTGATCTCATGTTTGACTGTTGTGTTGTTCATTTTGTTTCTCCTCAATAAGGAGTGTGACAACAGGTTTAACACGTTGTCACACCCAACTGGATTTGTGGTCTAGTTGTCTAGATCCAATTCGATACGGAGATTGACCCCCATTTGCTCAGTAAAGCCGAGCAATTGTTGGCTTTGCGTGCCCGTCATACCGTCATACATCCCTGTGCCGCCTGTGATAGCGCGTTCAACCTGTACACCAATATCAATCAATTCAAAACCAGTGGAAACAATGGTTGAGTTGCCATCTTCACCGTAGAAAACAAATACTTGATTGGTGATGACTACTTCACCCGCTTCGGTATACATACCTTCGCCAACAAACGTGCCAAAGCAGGTCCATTCGCCCAGCACCAATTCGGGGAATTCCGGACTACCATCTTCCAAAACACCATTACTACCATTGAGCGTATCAACCGGGTAAATATAGCCCTCGGTGACAAAGCTGGTGCCATAAGCCGGCATCCCATCTTCATAGGTGATTGAAGAATCAAATGCAAAGCGCGTAGCGTTTTCGGCAACATCCACATTGATTACATGTGCTTGTTCAGCGCCTGATTGTGTTGCTGGTTGATTTTCTGATTGGGCGAACATAACGGTTACACCCGTCGCCAAAGCAAAAACAGTGATGATGATAAGTTGAAATAGACGATTGAATTTCATTCCTGTCTCCGATACAAAATGTTGAGATAAGTTGTCTGGATTGACTTCAATCAGCCTATGACAATTGGAAATTCAACACATCTAACTAAAGTGATGTTTCGGCAAAAAGCATGATTAACGACAGACTATAACTTTAGTTAGAGGCTGAAACAGAGGTGATATTTTATGATGGGAACCTAATGCGCAGAGGTCATTAGTTAGACAGGCAATTCGATGGAATACACACAGCACTTTGATCAGTTTTTTGTTGATGAAATGGATGCCATCCTAAATTACGATGCATTTCTTAAACATGAAGTAGATATATTTATCCAGCATATTAGTCAGCGTAAGTGGCAGAGACAGATCAAAATACTGGACTCAGTCGGCAGTTCGCATGTATTGGCTGTGGGTTTAGCACAACAAGGCTACAAGGTCTATCGGGCTAATCATCCGAAGCGTGATGTGCTACCCAGTCCTTCACTGCGACTTGGTGAGGTAGTAAAACCCTATTCAGCCAATGGATCGGAAAAATTTGACGTGGTTATTGTGGCCCATAACGCTATCTCAGCGTACTTGACCGAAGATGATTTGCGGCAAAGCTTAGATCAAATTATTGCTCGACTCGAAAAAAACGGATTGCTCCTTATTACGACACGTAACTATGATGAACTGTTGAATTCCCGCCCTAAAATAGATACGCCGCATGTATTTACCGCTGGAACGAAGCGCTATGTTCAGCTAGCCGTCTGGGATTGGCTCTGTACGGATATTTGTACCTACAAGCAGTCTTCTTATGTTATCCACCAAAACGGCAAACAATGCATACTTCATGCCGACCAGAGTAGACATCGGGCTTGGCGACGTGCCGAAATCAACATAGCTTTGTCCAAAGCAGGCTTTACGTCGATCCAATATGACACACTAGATAATGGACATGTGCTGATCTGTGCCATGCCTATCTAACGTCATAACAATTTAATTTCTTGGGCACGTCGCACCGCCTGAACCCGATTTTTGACGTTCAATTTTCCAAATATATTGTAGTTGTGCGTTTTAATGGTCCCAACTGTCACAACTAAATGATCCGCTATTTCAGTATTACTGAGACCTTGCGCTAGGAGGTGAAGCACTTCTAATTCGCGCTCGGTTAGGGGTTCAATAAGTGGTTGGGCAGTTGTCGTCTTGGCAACAACTGTTGTGTTATCCCATGTATAGTAGGGGAATGTATGCTTAATCTGTTTGACCGCATCCTCTAATTTCATCTCTTTGCCACGATTGATGGCTGTTTCATACTGTTCTGGCAACAGGGCATCTTGATACTGCATGAGGGTTGCCTCAATAGATTCGCATACTTCGTTTTCACTGAGTGGATGATTGAATATGAGGCTTGCATACATCAGACCCTGCTCGACATCACCTGTTTCAATCATAAATCGCGCGACCGAACTAATCACCTGTAGCGTCAATGAGATCAATTCAACATCCAGCACGGCTAATAAGGCATCGACAAGGTGCCGATGGGCGGCTTCATAGTTTTCCAAGCCAATATACGTATTCCCCAAGCCCTCACTGGTTCTAATCCACCAGCCTTTATCGCCCAATTGTTGACTTAATTGTTGGCTCTTTTGAAAATAAGATAACGCCCGTTCAAAATCAGCTTGAAGCATGGCAATTTGAGCAAGAAACGCCAATGGCGCAATCATACTTTCGGGATCATCAAACCCCTCGCGGATTTCAGAACTTTCTTCAAAATAACGTTGGGCCGTGCTATAGTCGCCTCGAATAATGGCAATTTGCCCTTGTTGATTCAGGAGATAGGCTGTGAACCATTGATCTTTGACTTGGCGAACGATGTCCAGCGCCGAATCGACTGCTTGTGAGGCATAATCATAATCCCCCTTGCTAAGCGCAACACTACTTAACACATACCAACCGCCGGCCTCGTTCAGCCAATCTTCCCGTTTTCGATTATCCTCAATAATTGCATTGCCGAGTGCGGCGGCTTCATCATAAGAACCTTGAATCACACGCACGATACCTAGCGGCATACGGGGGTCTGTTCCGAGGGCCGGAAAAGGAGCAATATTATGCAGATTAAATAATTCCTGAGCCTGCTCTAAGAGAGTATTCGCCATTTGAATTTGCCCGAGACGCACATACTGCCAACTCAAATAAACGCGCGTTTCTACTTGTAAAGCATAACTGTCAATGGATTCAGGTGAAATAGAGTCTATCTGAGCAAGGAATTCAGTAAATAGTGTTAGACCTTCGCGATAGTAGGCTTTAAAAAGATACAAATCACTTGTTACACAGGCAATAGTGCGCAATGATTTGACATCCATTACCTGTGGAATCCGCGACCAAACCGCCCGAATATTATCTATCTCTGCTGTAAATATTTGCGTAACTTCTTGTTGTTTCTCGTTGATGATGCCGGGATAAAGTTTAACAATAAATTCACCATAATATACGGCAAAACGGTGATAGGCGTCATCGAGCTGATCGGCATCAGCTTCTAGCTTTTCATGCACATATTGGCGCAACAAGGCATGCATTGAATATCTACCATCTGCATCGATATTGATCAACGATTTTTCAATTAGCGTGGTCAGGGTTGGTAGCGAAATATCTGCAATATCCTGCGCCGCATCTCTTGAAAAAGATCCCTGAAATACAGAAAGATATTTAATAGTATGCTGTTCTTTGTCGGTTAAAAGCGTCCATGAATGATCGAAGACAGTCCGAATACTCCGATGGTGATCCGGTACATCCCGCAACCGCGCACTTAAGACATCGAGATCTCGGCTAATTTCCTCAACCAATTCCTTACAAGTTAATGATCGTATCCACGATGAGGCTAATTTGATAGCCAGCGGCGTCCCCTCAACCAACTGACAGAGCCGGATTACATGGTTGCGCTCGGTGGTAACATCAAAGGTGGGATCAATATGCAGAACACTGTCCACAAACATTTGGACGGCTGAATAGTTCTCTATATTTTCTTCATCAGCGGAGGCTGGAAATCCCAATCCGGTTAACATCCAGACCCATTCCTGTGAGACATTAAGTGTTTCCCGCGATGTGAGAAGAATCTTGAGCTTGGGTGCTACTTCTAACAAACTAACGACTTCATCTGTTGCCGCCAGCAAATGCTCAAAATTATCGAGTATCAGCAAAATTTCTTTATCTTGTAAATAGCGCTGTATCTGCATATGGAGTTCAGATGAACCCTGCACCGCTTGCCCCATCGTTTCGAGCAATAAAACAAAGATAAATTCGGTAGATGTAAGCGATTGCAAAGGGATAAAATAAACGCCATCCGCAAAATCCGCTTGCACTAATCTGGCAATTTGCTTGGCTAAATGCGTTTTACCAATCCCCCCCGATCCAACTAAAGAAATGAGGCGATATTCAGGCCGCTGAAGCATCATGCAAACTTTTTCAAGATCATGTTGGCGACCAAAAAAAATCTCATGCTTATCAGTTACCATGGTGTCCCTTTATCCCCGTAGTTAATCCCAAAAACCCAGTTCATTCGTCAAAAATTGATCTGCCCGGCATCGGCAATATCTAACTTTGATTTCTTACTTTAGTTAGATGCAATCCAAGTCCTTTTGCGTCTATGCTATCTCTATTAATATCCTAAAGGAGTATAAAATGACGACTAAAAGCACAAACTCAAACGTTAATCTAGCTGAGATAGCAAAACTCACCGGACTTGAGCTTCTGCAGGCGTTTATGGCTGGGAAGCTACCGGCCCCACCCATTGCTAAATTGATCCCAATGGAAATTACCCATATTGAAAACGGTCGGCTATGCCTTGCGGTCCAACCAAACAGCCAACACCTCAATACCATCGGAACGGTACATGGCGGTTTCACGGCCACAATTCTTGATACGGCCACTGGTTCCGCTGTCCACAGCACCTTGCATCCGGGTGAAATCTATAGCACGCTCCAACTCAATATCCAATACACCCACCCTATTTTACCAGATAACGGTGAACTGATTGCCGAAGGCATTGTTGTACATCGAGGTAAGCAACTGGCCACTGCCGAAGCGTATTTACGCGATGAATCACAAAAGCTCTATGCCCATGCCACCGCAAGTTGCATGATCTTCACACCCCATAAGTAAAGATGACACATAGGGAAATCTAATGTCGAAAAAACAACTCTTTGCGATCTTTATGTGCAACCTGCTTCCCTTTGTGGTGGGCAATAGCCTGATGGCTTTATTGCCCATCTATATTAGTCAAGAACTTGGCGCAGGAACTAGCATAACTGGTCTTGTGATTGCCGTTGCCTTCGCTGTAATGGTGGTGAGCACATCGGTGAGTGCCAGCGTTGGGCGCCGGTTGGGTCGCTATCGGGATGTCATCACTATATGTTCATTCCTGTGTATTCCGGCGTTATGGTATGCGGGGCAAGTCCAAAATCCAATCTTGCTAACGATACTACTGTGTGGCGAATGGTTCTTTGGCGGATTGCAACTTGCGTTGCTCCAAGTCATTGCCGGACTTAGTGTTGCTGAAAATGAACGAGGCCGCACGCTAGGATTGCTGGCTACTGCTGTCCCTCTCAGCCAGATTATTGGCGGATTAACTTCCGGTGCAATTGTGATGCAATGGGGATTCGAGGCGCTATTTGGCTATTGTTCGATATTGTATGGCTTCTCACTTATCATCTCACGTTATATTGCTGATCCATCAATACCCCAGATCACAACGGCTACAGCTAAAAGCAAGCCATTCAGCATGTCCAACGCAATTGTGATCATTTTGGGTGCGAGTATCATCGCCCATATTGCAAGTTTTATCATCAGTATGGCCCGACCATTGGCAATGGATGCGCTTCAATTTGAAGCGAGTGCTATAACAAGTACCGTCACTGTGAGTGGCGTGGTTACGTTGGCGCTACCATTTTTAGCCGGTTGGCTATCCGATAAGGTGGGACGCCGTTTCGTATTTAATGGTATCTATGGTTTGACTGCTACGGGTGCTGTGTTTTATATCTTTGCTGGTGCTCTCTGGCAGTTTTGGATTGCCCAAGCACTCGTGACCATTTTAGGCGCCAGTATGGCAGTCGGAACCGCCTTAGTTGTCGACAGCGTACCCCGTGAAGATGCCGATAAACATATTACCTATTTCGCGACGACGCCATGGATTGGGGCTGTAATTGGTTCTGCAATCGGCGGGATCGCGATTCAACAAGTCGGCACAACAATGGTCTTTGTAATGGCAACCGGTTTACTTGCTATCGCGCTGGCCCTCGGATCAGGGTTAAATATCGGGAATTCACTGGTGCCTATCAAAAATGCATCAACCTAAATCTGGATTAAATATAGTCGAGATGGTTGAGATACCATCTCTGCTATCTTATCAAAGAGCATGAGTATTAAAAACAAATACAGTGACTAATTCCCGAAGCAAAATCAGGATCAACCACAGCAAATGCTATTATGACCTCAAGCATATATGACAATTAGAACATAGGCCATCGAGACGATGCAATTGGCTTAGCGATTTTGGAATATCAACCCTTGGTGATTTACAGGGGACTTAATTATTCAAAATCTGATGAACCCGTTGGGGAGATAACTCGAATTGATCGGCAATAGTGGTAATCGAGACACCATCTTTGTAAAATGCTAAAATTTGAGCATTCCGTTGCGTTTTATCCCCTCTTGGGTCATACGCATTGTAGACATTTGGTGACAGACTGGAATAAACCTTATCTTTGAAGTATGTGGACATCTTGATAAAAGGTAGATAATCTGCTCTAGTCGAGTTAAATTATGTGGAACGGATAGGTGTTCAAGACCCCTTGAAACTCATCTGTTACAT
>JBNLCD010000160.1:0-10334 GCA_050303635.1 Anaerolineae bacterium | reverse complement strand
AGACCACCGGTGTTACCCTTCTTTTCACCGGGCATCGATAAATCATCGTAGTCATCTTCTACATCTGCTTGCGCCAAACGGGTCAACAGATTATCCACCATTTCGCGCAATTCCTTACCCGGTGAATTCCGGTTATTGACAATCGCGGGCACACCCCGATTGAGGGCTTCATACATGGCACGGTCAATGTGCGGAATGGCACCCAAGGCCGGTAGTTTCAGATAATTAGTGATTTGTTCGGTTTCTAAAGCACCTGCTTTACGATCGGTTGGAATCTTATTGATGACCAGCATCATCTTGCTGGTGTCCATATCGACTTGCCCCATCAAATCCATGATCAATCTGATGTTCTTAGCGGCTGGCAACATGGGCAAACCGACAGTCACAATAACATCGGCTACTTCAAATAAACCTAATGTTACATCGTCTAGATGCGGGGCTGTATCAACCACAACATAATCATAAACATCCGCCAACGAACGGACAACTTTGCTGAGTGCACCGGGGTTCACCAATTCGGCTTCTTCAGGACGCTTGGGCCCAGCCAGAATATTAATCCCGCTTTGGTGTTGAATAACCACTTGGTCAATCAATTGGTTATCAAGAACGTCAGCGGCTTGCGCCAAGTCAATAACATTTCTTTCATTCGGATGATCAAGATAAACAACAACATCAGCAAATTGTAAGTTAGCATCAACAATCAACGCCCGTTTATTGTCTTTCATTAAACCAGCCGCCGTATTAACCGCAACTGTTGTTACCCCGGCCCCCCCTTGCGGGCTATAAACCACAATAATTTTCCCGCTGACTTGCGACAAAGCTGTCCCCGCACCTGCGCCGGCACCTGTCGCAACTGGCGCAACATCTTGGAATTGCGGACGACGTTCATAAGCATTCCGGACGGTCGCATACAATTCTTCAGCAGAAGGCGGCTTGGGTAAAAAGTCAACGGCCCCAGCTCGCATTGCCCGCCGCATATAGTCACGGTCGCTTTGAACTGAAATCATAATAACCGAACAGGGAACCAATTTAGTAATTTCTTGGGTTGCCGCAATACCATCCATATCGGGCATATTGATATCCATCAGGATAACATCGGGTTTTTGATTTTGAGCTTCTTCAATTGCTTGGAGCCCGGTTGATGCAAAGCCAATGACTTCCATATCAGGTTCAAATGAAAGTAATCTGGATAGATTCTTTTGACTCTCAACGACATCATCCACAATCATAATACGGATTTTTGCTTGGTCAGCCATTTGTTTTTCTCCAACTTGCTTGGGTGAATTTTCGGAATAGCACGCCTATGCTACAATAGGTTTTGTGTGTTTATGATAGCACGAGATTCCTAATCTTTAAAAACCTATTTTGAGTATTAATTTCTGGAGACCCTGTAAATGAGTGATTTTCCTCCTCCTCCAAATTCAACTGATTTTCCACCAGCCGGGTCGGATTATCCCCCCGCTGGCCAACAACCGCAACAACCCCAACCTTCGGGGGGCTATCAGGCTCCGCCGCCACCACCGCAACCGGCCTACCCGCCACCTAGCCGTGAACCGCAATATCAACAACCGCCACCAAGTTCTGATCGAAATGCACGATCATTACCCGGTGATGACTTGCTTGATGATGATTTGGGTATTGATCGCCGTCGGTCAAGTCGTGACCGCAGTTATCGTGACCAAGAACCCAGCCGGATTGAGCTAGATGATTTTGAATCCCGCGATTTGCGTCGTGAACGTGATATGCGCGAAGATGATGATTATCGTGGACGTGAAACACCCAAACTCGGTCGCGATGAATATAGCCGTGGTCCGCTAATGACAGAACGTCAAGTCGAAGCGATTGGTTGGGGTGTAACCGTTATCCTCTTTGGTTTTGCAATCCTGATTGCCTTTACCTCTTCCAATACCAACTTCTTAACTGTTGGGTTTCCCATTTTGGGTGGTATTTTATTGCTGGCCTCATCGGTTTATCAACGTATCCAAGGGTGGCGCGTTTCAGCCGTTACATGGGCCACCGCCATTGGTTTATCAGCCTTTAGCATTACACGTCTAATCGCTATTTTTGATGGCCATGATACCAGTATCGGCACCTCATTGGCTTACTTTTTCGGGGTGTTTATCATCATCACGGGTATTGTCGTACTCGTTCGTATTTTCCAACAACGCTAAATATTGAGATTTGGCAGGGACCCTCAGCAGGCATTAGTTTATGGCAAATAATTATTATTTCAGCTAAAAGCCTTGCTGATTGCAAACTTCTAAAAAATGTTGCCCCGATGGTCGTCCCTGCCTCAACCACTCTGTTCGTAAATATCTGAGATATGATGGTGCAACATTCAGACAATTTAAAAAAGCTGATTCGTACTTGCTACGAAAATTCGCCTTTTTTGCTTGATATTACTGTCATTGTTTCTCCCAATTTCCCCATAAAAATATTTTGGCTCGCTTTTTTGCTCCCATTTTGTAGAATCTTCGCTATAATGGTGACGAATTTCACAAGATTGCCATACCCAGCTAACATAGCTGACTTTTTATATCGGAAAGGAACTCCATTCCATGCGAAATCGATGGTTGATTTTTGCCTCTTTGGTGCTAACAGGTTCTATTCTTATTGGTTGTGGTTCAGCCGCTGAAGCACCACGTTCTACCTTTGAACCAACCAACACCTTTGATTTTTCTGTACGGGTAACCGAAGCATCCGTCGTCAATAAGGGCGGAGATGTCGAAGTTGTCGCCGTTATTCCAACAGATACACCCGCTCCGACCGAGACGCCGATTCCCTTGCCAACCGATACACCCGAACCAACAGCCACAAGCATTCCACCCACTGAAACGCCTGTTCCGACTGAAGAACCCGCCGCTGGCGTTGGTGATGCGGCCAATGGTGAGATTTTGTTCCACGATCCAACCAATTTATGTTCGACCTGCCACAATGCCGATACAGATGCCACCTTGGTTGGCCCCGGTATGCTTGGTGTTGGTGAACGTGCCGCTACCCGTGTTGAAGGCATGAGTGCTTACGATTACTTGCATCAATCAATTGTCGAACCCGATGCTTTTACGGTTGAAGGTTTCACGCCCGGTTTGATGCCTGCCACATTTAGCATGTCCTTAACCGAAGATCAAATTAACGATATTATTGCGTATCTTCTCACGCGCTAAGCACCGACCATTTTAGATAAACCAATAGGCTCTGCTTAATCAGACAAGCAGGGTCTATTTTTATGTGAGACGAATTCGTAAAAAATTACTTAAGTTTTGCTAAGTTTTTGCTGAGAATGGGTAAGTTTTGTCGCACTCAACCGGACAACATGTTGAGGGGTGGAATTTAATCGGAGACCAGTGGAGATATTGATCATGTTAAAAGCACTCTTAATTTCAAATCGAACGGATTGGTGTGACTTTCTGGAAGTCGCCTTAGCGCGCACCTATGATGTCCAGATTGTTCCCCATCACCTTGCCACACGCGAGCTTATGCACTGGCCATCACCCGATCTTGTTGTGCTAGATATTGATACCGAGGATATTTGTGAATTTAGTTTACTCAAATGGTTCGGCGAAAATCGTCAGGTCGTTTCCAGTGCATTCATTATCATTTCGAGTAATCCGGCGCTTAGTCAATCGGTCTGTGCCCAGCAGGCGGGGGCTCTGGCGTACTTAACAAAACCTTTTACGTACCAAGAATTGCAGGCTATTTTACCCGTTTACAGCTAATGGGCCGTTTTTCGATTCTTCAGTACAATTGAAACTGTTGACTGAGAGGAGAAATTTTAAAAATGTCTGCTGAATTAACCCAAAAAAGTCTTAACAGCTTTACCTATTGGGAAGAATTACATGGTGCGGTTCAGGCTAGTACCCCCATTGTGGTGCTCATGCACTGGATGACCGGCACATTTGATTCCCTGCAATTTTTACTAGCCGATATCAGTGCTCCGGCCCGCTTGATTTACCTGCAAGCACCTTATCCACTCGAAGCTGAATATGGGGGATACACTTGGTTTCCCCAAAGCATGGATTTTTATGACAAATTGAGTGAAGCCGAACAAGCGCCACTTATCAAATTATCCGCTGATACGGTGGCAAAATTTATCCAAGATTTGCGCGAACAATATCCCGCTAAGGTGATCGTTACTGGATTTTCCCAAGGCGGAGATATTAGTTTGGCTTTAGGCGTTTATTATCCGCATCTCGTAGATTATGTTATTCCCGGCGCAGGTCGCTTAAGTCCGCCAATGCGCCCCGCTAAACTCGATAACGAGAAGCTACCCACCTTTTATTTGCATATTGGCTCCGCCGACCATATTGTTTCTGTGGAGAGTTGCGCCGAAATCACGACTTGGTTGAAAGCGCAGGGGGCTCAAGCTGAACTTTTTGAATATGAAGGCGTTGGCCACGAATACTCCTTGCCAATGATTGAACGGATCCAATCCGAAATCGCTGAAATTTAGCCTAAATTTGTTGCAACGTAGTGATAACGTCAGCCAGCGACGAGGAGGCATGGGGCAGGCATACAGGTAAGATTTATGGGGCGAGGTATGCTAAAAATATCCGCACCAAAGTAGAAAGATTGCTTGTTATGTTTCCTCGTCAAGTTAGTTTGTTTTTTGTATTTCTAAGCATTTTACTTACCACGTTCAATCCGACGTACACCCATGCACAAGAAACAACCAGTTTACCGGCCACAGTCATTGCTGATGAAATTAATGTTCGTTTTGTGCCGTCACAGTGGTCACGACTTGATACCCGCATTGGCCAACTGAACACAGGTGATGAGATTATCGTCTATAAAGTTGAAACGGTGACATCGTGGGATTCTTTACAATGGCCGTGGGTTTATATGGTTCATCCTGCCAGTGGCCTTGAAGGTTGGGTAAATGCTAAATTTTTACAATTTGAACGTATGGACTGGCAAGATGTGCTTCCCCAAGTAACAAGTTTCGCCGAATTGAGTCAACTAGAAGGCCAAGCCCATCAACCGTACACAAGTTATGTTTTCGGTGGAGCATATGCTTTTATCAATGTTCGGGCTGAACCATATTACGGAGCGCTTGTGTTAGGCCGACTAGAACATGCAACCCCTGTTGAAGTTGTGGGCACAGCCCTCATCAATGACTATATTGTTTATGTGTATGTTCGAGATATATCTGGCGCGAGCGACCTCGTAGGTTGGGTTTGGGTAGGTGCCGTCGGCAATGCCATTTATACCCCGGACAACGAATGGGCCTACGCGTTACCCGTTTTACAAACTGAAGATGTGCGTCACTTACCCTATGCCATCATTCACCCGCAACACTATCAACTTCGTATTCGGAGCGCACCTTCTTTTGATGCCCCTGTGATATCCAGTGTATGGCGCGATTCCGCCCATCTCTATCTTCATGGCCGCACCGCTTCTTCTGGCGATGGTTGGGTATATGTGACTGTCGATGATGGTGGCTATTCACGGACAGGTTCAGTCGGCTGGATATACGATCCCATCACAAATCCACTGCTTGAGTATATGGAAGGCGCAACCCGTGCAAGCTTACCTATCCTTACACCGTAAGGGTTAAAACTAAAAATTTCTAGCGCAATTAATGATCATACCTTTGTCTACATTCCCACCGTCAGACAAAGGTATTGTCTTTGGTGACAAGCATTAATTTTATGTTCAAAATTCAATCTATTTCCCACTTTATCCAAATTTATACTATAATCTTGGCGGGTTGTGATGATACTTATACCCATCTTGCTACCAAACCAAATTCAATCCAGTCCATGGATCGATTTGGGATACAATAACATTAAGCACAATACGTTCACGATTGGATATCAAGAGTGGCTACGCAGAATATTAAAGAACAAGTCCAAAGAGTTTTTCCTGAAATGCCAGCCGATGCTGTCGATCATCTTATTCAGGTTGGTCAGCTAAAAGACTATGATGCTGAAACCATCCTGTGTCATGAAGGTGCAATCGAAGATACTTTTTATATAATCCTTGATGGCGGCGTTGATATTACTAAATTTTTTGAAATTAATGATGAAGAACGCCTGATTCGCACCTTAGATACTGGTGAATTTTTCGGGGAAATGGGGATTGTCGTGGATGGTCCGCGCAGTGCCACGGTCAAAACCAATCGAGATACGAAAGTTCTTGAAGTTGATCGCACCTCCGTCTTAAGAACCTTAGCAGATAATCCCACAATGGCTTTAGCGCTTGTGCGTATCACGATTGACCGAATGCGGGCCAATGACCGTATGCAATTGGACGAACTCACCGCCAATTTTGAAGCTCTGCAACGGCTAGACCATGCCAAATTAGATTTTATTCAAGTTGCCGCCCATGAACTACGGACACCGATTACGGTTATTCGCGGTTATCGTGACGTATTGGCTGGACATCCAATGGTGCGCAGTGATCAATCGCTCCAGAAAATTATTGATGGCATTAGCGAAGGCACCGAGCGGATGCTGGATATTGTCAATAATATGCTCGATGTCAGTAAAATTGATAGCCAAACCTTACAGGTTGCGTTTGTACCTGTGTTACCGCGTATGCTTATTTCTGAAACCTTGGGCTCCTTTGAAAAAGCCCTCAATGACCGTAAAATTTCCGTCAAAGAACACCACCAACGCTTGCCACGTCGACCATTTATCTATGGTGACCCGATGTTATTGAGCAAAGTCTTTTTCCAATTGATTTCCAATGCCATCAAATATTCACCTGATGGTTCCACGGTAACATTGATCACGCGGGAAGCCTTAGATGGTGAACTGGGACACTGCTTTGAATTTGTGATTTCTGATCAAGGGATTGGGATTAGTTCCGAGCAAATCCCCTATATTTTTGAGAAATTCTATCAAGGTGGCAATGTTAGCTTGCACTCTTCAAGTAAAACAGCCTTTATGGGTGGCGGTCCGGGTCTGGGGCTGGCTATCTGTAAAGGGATTGTGGAAGCGCATCGCGGTAAAATTGTGGTCGAAAGTCGCGGCCAAAATACGGAGACCTTCCCCGGCACAACCTTCCGCGTCTTAATTCCGATTGGTGAGCCCGAAGATCCCTTGGATTAAGCCCAACATCTGTGAAACGTATTCTAAGCGTGGTGTGATAATGCCTGTTTCTGTTTATAATGGACAGGCGTATCCGCCACGTTTTGGATTTAGAGGGTTATGCTTACTACAGAATCAACATCTTATCATCGCCAACGTCGTGAACGCTGGTTATTGGGATTAGCAACCCTTTTTGTACTGGTTAATCAGGCCACTCTGATTTGGGTTCAAGATCGTTCATGGTCCGATATGTGGATTGTGGGCGTTTGGCTAGGATGTACGTTACTGCTCCACGTTAGCTTGAACATCAATCTCCCCCACCGTGACCCGTTTTTATTGCCCGCCAGCTTATTATTGAGTGGCTGGGGCCTGACCATTATTGATCGCTTACAACCGGCTTTTGCTGATCGTCAAGCAATTTGGCTCATGGTCGGCAGTTGCGCCTTGATTGCAATCAGTCTTGCCCCACATGATTTGCGTTGGCTCCGCAATTATCGTTATACATGGCTGGTCGGTAGTTTATTGCTGGTCTTGTTAACGGTTTTTTTTGGGGTTCATCCCTCTGGTAATCGTTTTCACCCGCCCCGTTTGTGGCTCCAATTTTGGGATGTCTATTATCAACCCTCCGAATTACTGAAATTAACCTTGGTCGGCTTTTTAGCCAGTTATCTTGCCGATCATTGGCTTAGTTTACGCTTTAGTGCAACGCAACGAGGTTTACCCGCCAGTTTCTACGCCCCGATTGGTTTGATGTGGGGTTTAAGTGTCGCTATTTTGCTGTGGCAACGCGATATGGGTTCAGCGACCATTTTTTTCATGGTATCCATGTTGATGTTATACATCGCGAGTGGTCGCCTGATGATTTTAATCGTTGGTACCGGCTTGCTGATTTTAGCGGGGACTTTGGGCTATTTCATTTTTGATGTAGTTGCCCTGCGGATGGATATCTGGCTTAATCCGTGGGCGGATGCTGATAATACCTCCTTCCAATTGGTCCAAAGCTTGATGGCTTTCTCGGCTGGTGGCATTATTGGCCAAGGGATTGGTCAGGGTGCGCCGGAATTTATTCCAGTTGTGCATTCAGATTTCATTTTCTCGGCAATGGCTGAAGAATGGGGTCTGATTGGTGTTCTGAGTACCTTGGCAATCATGCTAATCTTAGTTTTACGTGGTTTACGTATAGCCCTTGTTAATCAAAACCGTCCCTATCGAGCGTTATTTGCCGCTGGTTTAAGTCTCATGATTGGCGTTCAGAGTTTGTTGATTATGGGCGGTACTTTGCGGTTATGGCCTCTAACAGGTGTCACCTTGCCTTTTGTGAGTTATGGCGGCTCATCCTTGTTGACGAGCTATGTCATTCTGGGTTTATTGCTCGTTCTCAGCGAAGGCGAACGCAGTTAATTTGAAAATAAAAATCCCTGCCTTTTTTCAATCAGACAGGGATTCTACATCAACCTAATTTGCTGAAAACCTACACATTGATTTCTTTGCGCTCAAATGCCCAAATAGCCACGCCACAAAAGACCAGACTTACGATGAATAAAGCCAGTGTATTCCCCATATTGACCCCATTTTCAACAAAATCAACAAAGTTGAAGTATTGGAAGATATACAAAGGGCTAAAGGTGTCAATCCAATCCACACTGCCGGCAAATCCTGTCAAAATATAGGCCATGAAAAAATAAGCCAATGCGACGGGCCCCGCCCAATGTTGCCGCGCCGGTGATAAACTGCCGACCATATAGGTCAAACTGGCTTGGGTCATAATCAGGAAGAAAACTCCATAAATCCCAGTTGCCAAATCAACCAGTGGAATATTGAATTCTTCATACATGGTTTGGATACTCGCCAATGCCACGAAAATCACCGTCAGCACGATCAAAATGCTCAGTACTGTATTGACCATGCGCGCCAGAATAATCTGCCGACGTGTGACAGGGAGACTGAGGAGTAAATCAAGTGTACCTTCGCGCTCCGCATTTAAAATTCCATTAAACGCTTGTGCTGTGAACATTGTGCCTAAAATTAGCATAATCCACGTGATATATTCTGCTTGAATATATTGGGCTGGATTAGTGAAATCAAATTCTGACACATCCACCCCTGCCATGAACATATTCATCATTTCCGGCGGATAACTATCCATAAGTTCTTCAAGCTGATCACTTTGTTCAAGCATGCTTGGATAGAACGACATAATGAACACGCTGTATAAAGCAAAGCCAAAACCTAGCCAGAAAAGTGTTCGGCGCGAATCCCGCATCGATTTTCGTAAGACACTTAACATACCATTACTCTCCCTGTCCATTGCCATAATAGGCTAAGAATGTTTCTTCAAGGTCTGGATGATCGAATTCCATATCCTCAATCGTGTATTGCGCCATGTTCTTGACGAGTTGATCAATATTGGCTGTTCC
Organism: Anaerolineae bacterium; assembly: GCA_050303635.1. Classification (GTDB taxonomy): domain Bacteria; phylum Chloroflexota; class Anaerolineae; order Aggregatilineales; family J027; genus JAKEEQ01. Next base: position 886 of record JBNLCD010000160.1, on the reverse strand, counting down.
GCTCACCCGCATTTTGACCTTTTGCCCATTGGTGCTTAACTCTGAAATACCTTCTATTTGGCGGAACACATCGGCTAAGGCGTCTTTTTGCGGTGTATAAACAGTCAGCCAACGGAATGAAATATCCGTGAGTTCACCAATCGTATGGACAGCTTGCAATTCACCGTGTCGAATAATGGCCACGCGATCACAAATGGCTTCGACTTCAGGCAAAATATGAGATGATAGAAATACAGTGCGTCCTTCAGCTCGAACTTCACGCATAAGCTCTTCAAACGCTTTTTGCATCAAGGGATCAAGGCCAATAGTCGGCTCATCTAAAATGAGCAAAGCCGGCTTATGCACCAGCGTTGAGATGAGTCCAATTTTACGCTTCATCCCGGTCGACATCCCTTTGAGCGAACGCGTCAAATCAAAATCGAGACGTTCTGCTAGGCGTTGGGCTTCCGTCATCAATTCTTGTTCACGGACAGATTCCAACCACGCGATATATTGCGCACCGGTCCAATTTTCCCACAGCACCAATTCTGAACTCAAATACCCAATTTGCTTTTGAATAGCCAAACTATCCTTTTGACTATCTAATCCAAAAACTTTGATTTCACCCGTTTTGGGGCGCAGAAAATCTAGGATACTACGAATGGTGGTGGTTTTACCTGCGCCATTCGGTCCCAAAAAACCAAAGATTTCACCTTCAGGGACTTCTAAGTTCAAATTATCAACAGCGGTAAATTTGCCATACTGATAACTGAAATTCTTAATTTCCAATACATGTTTTGACCCCATACCCACTACTCCTTATTTTTAGACATGTCTAAAAATATGATTAGACACAGCTAATTATCCTATGAATAATGTCTGTTTGTCAAGGAAATACGCCAAAATA
>JBNLCD010000159.1:0-10357 GCA_050303635.1 Anaerolineae bacterium | reverse complement strand
GGCAACCATACGCGCATGATATTCAGGATGCGCATTCAAACCAGAACCGGTAGCGGTCCCGCCAATACCCAAACGACGCAATCCTTCAGCGGCTTGGCTAATCTTCTTAATATTGCGTTCAATGGCCTTACCATAGGCCCCGAATTCTTGACCTAAACGGACGGGCACCGCATCTTGGAGGTGGGTCCGACCACTCTTGACGATGTGGTCAAATTCTTGAGCCTTATCTTCAAAGGCAACTTGCAATTGTCCCAAAACAGCCAACATTTCATCTAAACGCCACAACGCGCCCAAACGAATGGAGGTGGGGATGGTATCGTTGGTGGATTGCGCCATATTAACATGATCATTCGGGTGAACGGGCTTGTTGGGGTCATCCACCTTATAACCAAGAATTTGATTGGCGCGGTTGGCAATGACTTCGTTGGTATTCATATTTTGGCTGGTGCCGGCCCCGGCTTGGAAGGGATCGACCACAAAATGATCATTCCATTTACCGGCAACAACTTCGTCAGCGGCTTCCATCACAGCCTTGGCAATTTCATCAGCGGTGGTTACTTTACCACCTTTTTCAACGTCCTTAAATAAACCTAGATCATGATTAACTTCAACGGCGGCGCGTTTAATGGTGGCCATGGACCAAATAAAGGCAGGATAACAACGCATACCCGTAATGGGAAAATTCTGGACAGCCCGTTGGGTTTGGGCACCATATAAGGCATCGGCCGGAACTTGCATTTCACCAAGGGAATCTTTTTCAATACGATAATCGGTCATGGGGGTGGTTTATGCTCCTAATTCTTTCTGTCTTAACGATACAATTGGTTTTAGTTTAACATGTCTGCGCCTAATGCTTAGGGCACATGCGACTATTTTTAGTATGTAAAATGACACTTTTTGAATATAGCGCGGGCGCAATATATTCTTAGATCAAGCGTTTGCGATTGACCTGTAATTCAAAAATATCAGGGCGAGCATAATGGCCAGTTACATCCAATGTCATGCCCTCCCGAATACATTGAGTCAGATCTAACTCAGCGACCAAAATAGTTTCACGGTCATAGATTGGACCCACCATATAGTCACCAGTCGGGTCAATAATAGCACTGCCGCCCTTTTGGAGTAAACTCTCAGGTTGGATATCAAGCGACTCGGCAAAAATTAAGTCGGCGGGGAGGGAACGTGCGTGTAAAATAGAGCCCGCCGCTAAGACAAAACAACGACCCTCTAGTGCATAATGGCGGCTCGCCAATTGATGAATATCATTCACCGTCGGCCATACGGCGATATGAATTTGCTCGGCGGTATTGTGCATGGTTTGGCGGGCTAAAGGCATCCAATGTTCCCAGCAGATGAGGCCCCCGACTCGGCCAACTTGGGTATCCACCGCCTGCAAACCAGCGGCATCGCCCGCGCCCCACACCAAGCGCTCCGTGTAGGTTGGCATGAGCTTACGGTGATGATTGATAATCTCGCCCGTACTACTAATGGTGATCAGACTGTTGAAGAGGGTGCCGTGACCTGCTTGACCAGCCACTTTTTCATTGATGCTCAATACCAGCACCACTTCAAGTTGACGCGCTATCTGTTTGAGTTGGTCGATTTCCGGGCTTGGAATAGCTAAACTATTGGCGTGGAGTTTTTGGAATAAGGCTTTGGTGGGTTCATGATTCCAGAGGGCAACATCCCGGCAATTATCCAACCAAGCCGGATAACCACTAAACCATGTTTCGCCAAAAACAATGAGTTCAGCCCCCTGTTGACTGGCCTCCTGAATCAAACTGAGCGCTTTGGCCAGACATTGCGGGAGATCATAATAGACAGGTTCGGCTTGAATGACAGCAACTTTGATAACTTCAGGGTTCGGCATAGACATTTGCTACTTCTGGGCAAGCAGATTTGTATTGAATGCAATGATCTTAGTTTAACAAGATCAACGTGGTTCAACAAATGAAAATATGAGACGAAAACAATTCATTTTCTTAACAAGGGTCTGCAGGCCCTTGATTCGCCAAAACTCACGTCATTTACATGTCTAAATAGGCCTCAATATTTGCGAACGTGTCAATGCCATAAAATAGTTTCGCCAACGTTTGAAACGCAACACTCCCGCCCTCACCGGGGTTATTCGGACGAACCCGCGCACTCACCGCTTCAAATAATTGCGGCGGAGCCCCTTTGCTTAGCATATCGAACAGCCACAGCAGACCGCGTAACGAACGATCCATACCCAGCATGGCACAGAGCCGTTTTTCGTCATCCAAAATAGCTTGCTCAACGTTGCTTTCATAATGATTGAGCGCCGCCTTCAATTTGTCCTTATCAAACCAATCCTGACCCAACACAGCCGATGGATGATAGTAGTAATAGTAAATGAATTGCAAATCCGCCACGCGATTGTCTAGTCCCGCATTGTCAAAGTCATAAACGGTGATCAAATGGCCCGCGTCATCAAAGCTTAGGTTTGATAAGTTGAGATCATTATGGACAAGGGTCGTTTGATGCGCGGTTGCCTCTAGCAGATTAAAGACATGATTATCCGCAAATAAAACATCATAGTAGTTCGGGGTTTTCGCAATAAATGTATGGCAGAGTTGTTGGGTATCAGCATCCAATGGCAAGTGGGACAAAGCCAGACCAATTTTCTCAAACGCGGGGAAGTGCGCTTGCAGTGCTTGAAAATTTTGTACCAAACTTTCTTTGCGTTTATTGGGAAAATCCGGTGCGTTCGGCGTGAAGTTATGTAAGCGTGCAATCCAGTCCGCGAGGCTAATCCCTGCTTGTTTATCCGGTGCTTCATCAACGAGGAAATGATTCTGTTGCGGTCTTAATGGATATAAAATCACAGTCCCCATGCCCGCAATCTCAAGATAGAACGTGTTATTGGCTGACGTAATGGGCGCAATACACTCAGTCATCCCTTGGCCAGCCAACCAATTCAAAAGTTGAGTTTTAAAGGCCGTCAAATCTGGTTGATAAGCGGTATTGCTGATTTGCAAAAAGTATGGCGCGGTTTCCGTGGTTAGTAGGTAATTCTGATTATCGAGCCCTAACCACAGGGGGCGGATTTCCTGAATTTCAGTTAAATCATAATGCGTATGGAGCGCTTCTAGTAACGGTGCTGGCAACATATCAGACATAACAGTTTACTTTCCATATTTATTGACAAGATATTGGGTAAATGTGGCGAGGCCATCCTCAATGGATTGCAAACGCGGACTCACATTTAAATCGATCAGAATGTATTGGCCATCTGCTTCGACAATATCAATTGAGCAAATATCTAAGCCCAGAATTTGACGCGATTTTTGGGCGATTTCTATGATGGCCGGTGCAGACTCAGCGAGTGGTGTGCGGGTCTCATCTGCTTCTTGACGGAATACCCACGCGTGATTACCCACCAAATACACTTTATACTCATTTTCAATATTGGGGACATGCGCTTGAGCAAAAATAGGCATCATCGGCAAATTCTGGCGTTCTTCTGCAGTGCGCACAATTGCCAGCGATTTGCTATATAGTTTCACGTCCAAATCATAAATATCTTTGCGATAAAATGGCAAAAACGGCACATGGGGGGGATACGTACAACTATATTGGGGGATGGGAATCCCCACCGATGCCAGTAATGAGGCTTGGGTCACGCGATTGATCGAAGCCAGCATAGCCAATGGATTGTTGACAACTGGAATACCGCTTTGCATCGCTTCCATGCACAACTTAAGGCCAACCAACCCCGCTGGATGCGCATAAATCACATCATATGTTACATCCGCCGGATATTGGTTTATTTCATCTTCCCAAACAAATTCAACTGAGCCATGCTCGCGAAAATTTGCTTCGACAGCCTTAATCTTTTCTGCCGAGAAGTTATGTGCTGTGACAATCCCAAATCTCATAGTATGATGGCCTTTAGTTTCTTTAAGTGAAGTTTAAGAAGTTTACAATCAAATTGGATATTGAGCTACCAGACGAGATGGTCTATCCACTCCGGCGGATGTCCAGTTATGGGTGGAATATCATATGTTGACGGCTATTACTAACTTTGGGGCATTTCTGGGTCTACTGCTCGCCATATTTAAAGACTACTTAAAAATTAACAAAATGTGGCTACGCAAACATGAACAATCTGTGGCGAATAGTATTTCAATCACCGCTTTGTTGATTGGTCTTATGAATTCCCTTCCCTATCTTTTTTTGGTGATGTTTGTTTATAAAGATTGGTTGGTCACCGCGCGGACGTTGTCAGATATGGTTCGCGTTATTTTGACGTTGTTTATTGCCATTGGTTTTTGGGTACATGCCAATCAGGGCGTGCCAATCTGGACGTTATTTTTACGGACTCTGAATCTCAAGAAAGAAAAAATATGTTACGAACTCGTCCTTGTTCCCCAAAATGACGAGCACATCGCTAAAGTGAATGCACTGTATCCGTCTTTGACACTCGTGGCGCGGCGTGGGGGACAAGTTTTTGTAGCTGAAACGTGCGATTCACAGAAAGAGGTAGACCGGTTAAGCCAGAAATATCAGGATTTGGGTTTATATATCACCTGTCTTGAGGTGCTCCCATGCTAGAGACTGTGCTTGAGATTGTTGTGTCCGTCGGGATCGGTATTTATGGTTTACGCCGATTCTTTGTGCTCCGGAAATATTGGCAATTTCGCCATGAACGGGTGGCAACTGAAAGCATTTCAGTGATTGCGCGCTTGATATCGCTGGGCGCAACTGTTCCATTTCTCATCAAATTTATTTTTGTGGATAAGAACCTCATCTTGATTACTAAAGAGCTCATTGATGTTCTTATCACCGGTAGTATTTTAGCTATTGGGGCGGGGCTCTGGTTACAAGCTAATCAGAATAGTAATCCGCTTAAAATCTTGATGAACGCCCTCCGGCAAGAACGCAAAGAGGCGATGCGTGTTCAAGAAAATAGCGAGCTCTTTCAAGTATTGGGACGTCTCCTTGGGGTAGCCCAAAAACTTGATGAAGGGGCTACTGAAACGCTAGACAGATTCTTGAATGAATTCGCTTTATCCTGGCGTGTGACAATAGAGACCGACACGATGCGTTCCGCTACACTCAATAATCTTGTGACCCAATATATTACGCTCGAACCTTTTGTTGAACAAACTGCCCAACTCAAAGATTTACTATCGTTGCGGATGTGGTCGTCGACCGATGAAAGTGTTGCCTCAACACTTCAGACTGCAATCACCCAATTGGAAGCATATATTGGCACTGAATATCAAGTCTACGAGGTTGTTATTGTGCCACAGAATCAAGATCAGCGTACGCAAATCGATAACATGCCAAGCGCGCGTAGCCTGCAAGAACGGAATGGGGGCGTGGCGTATAGTGTGGGTGGATTTAATTCCAAACATATCGCCAATACAGTCAGCTTGCGACTGACCCAAAAAGCATTTTTTTCAATCGTTGAGCCCGCTCAACCAAATAAATAATGATGAGACCATAAAATAAAATGAAGAGCACAATTAGTATTTTTAATCAGGCTGAACTGCTGGAATGGGCGAATACAAATACACTCGCGTCTGTAAATAATTATATGAAGGTCATTCACATCGATGTGGGCGAGTTTCTCTTTGAAGAAGGTGAGCGCGATAAAAAATTCTATATTCTTTTAACTGGTCAGTTAGAAGCTCATTCTAAAAATAGAGAAGATTATGTTGTTCAAATTGAACCGGGGCGCGCAGTGGGGGAAACAGCTATTCTCACAGGACGTCCTTATAGTGCCACGGTTAAAGCGACGCGAAAATCAACATTAGTTTCAATTAGCCAAAGAAGTTTTGAGCAACTTATTCAATCGCATCCTGAAATAGGAAACTACTTCAATAATATTATTACGCCCCGCATTCATGAGAATTATCTATTTGCCACCTTGCGTAATATTTTCGGTGAATTAGAAGATGATGTACTTGAATTTATTCAAGAACGGGCTAGCTGGCAAACCCTGCAAACCGGCGAGGTCTTATTTGAGCAAGGGGCACGGGGAACCGATATTGCGATTGTGATAACGGGGCGGTTACAAATTCGCGTCAATGAAAAGCATGTGGCAGATATTCATCACGGCGAGATGGTTGGTGAAATGGCGTTATTGACGGATGAACCACGCTCGGCCACGGTTAAAGCCATTCGTCAAACAACAATCGTGCGCTTACTTCGGGCTGATTTTGAGGCGCTCATCCATCTGCATCCTGATATTTTGATGCAAATTACCCGCGTTATTATTCATCGGCAACATATTACGCAAAAAGGGCGTACCCACGAAAATTTACGGTCAATCAATTTTGCTATTCTCTTTCTGGATGAAATAAAGTTTGATTTTATCATTGCGCTTACCCAAGCTTTGAGTACAACTGGCACCGTAGCGCTTTTTGATGCTGAACGCTTCAATAAGTATTACGGACAATCGGGCGCGGCCCAGATCGATTTCGACAGCTATGTCAGCTTGTTATTGAATCGTTGGCTGACCGAATTAGAAATTCAAAATAATTATGTGCTGTTTGCCGCTGATGAGACATGGACCAACTGGACAGAACGGTGTTTGCAAAATGCCGACCGTGTTTTACTGGTGGGCGACAGTATAAAAGATACGGATCTACGTGAAATAGAAGGTCAATTAGCGGAGCGCTTTCCAGAATTACGCCAAGATCTTATTTTGCTTCACCCACCCGATACACTGCAACCAACAGGCACCCAGCACTGGCTCGAACCACGTCCCATTACTAACTATTATCATATACGTCGCGGCGATGACGCCCATGTGATGCGTGTGGCGCGGAGTTTGAGTGGCAATGCTTACGGTTTAGTTTTCAGTGGCGGTGGAGCCAATGGACTTTCCCATATGGGGGTGATTCGCGCTCTTCAAGAAACCAATACACCCATTGATATGATCGGGGGGACGAGTATGGGAGCCCTGATTGGGGCAGGTTTGGCGATGGGTGAGGATTTTGCCGACATGCAAACAATGGCGGGCAAAGTCAGTGATCCCAAAAATGTTTTAGATTGGACCATTCCGCTGGTTTCGTTTGTCAGCACACGTAAAGTTACGAACTTGCTTAAATCTTTATTCGGCGACGTGCGCATCGAAGATTTATGGGTGCCCTATTTTTGTGTTTCGAGCAATTTAACCACCTTTGAACCCACCTATCATCAGCGGGGTTTATTGTGGCGCGCGATTCGGGCCAGTACAGCGATTCCGGTTGCCATGTCGCCCATCAAGATCGAGAATGAGTTACATATTGACGGGTCGATTATGAACAATTTTCCGGTTGATAAGATGAATGAGCTTATTGAAGGTGGATTTGTTATTGGGGTCATGGTTTCCCCCGTCTCCAAACCAGAAGAACATATTGATGATTTGGAAGATGATGTTTCAGGGTGGCGTGTCTTATTTAATCGGCTCAATCCCTTCACTCCGCGTCTTGAGATTCCATCCTTAGCGGATACTTTTTATCGTTCATTATTGGTGAACAGCAAACAACACTTTCAGTCAATTCAAAACCTAACGGATATGATGATTATCATCGAGCAAAATAAATATGGTTATCTGGAACTAAACCGTTATCTTGAGTTAATTGAACTCGGTTATGAGGTCGCTCTACCTCAGGTCAAGCAGATACCCAAATAACCAATATTTCCTATTTTCTAAATATTTGATTAGCGTCCTGTGGTGGTGGTTATCAGTATTTCTGATTGGTTTAAGGTGAGTTTTGGCTAAGCAAGGGCCTGAAGACCCTTGTTATATGACCCTCACCCCCTACCCCCCTCGCCCAAGTGAGAAGATTAGGAGAGAGGATTGAGGGGTGAGGGCCGTGACTCAATAACCTGTATGATTTAGTTAAAACACATCATCCCGTCCGTGACCACAGATTTCGATTATTTTAGCAAACCATAGCCCCTTGCCTTGGACACAATTCGGCAAGCATCGGCTTCTGTGATCAAGACTGACCCAATACTCAGGTTGATTTAAGTAAGTATTTGCTAAATATCGAATGTGAAGTGAACCATTATTCACAGTGGCGGGGTAAACTAGATAGAATTTACCCAAAGAAGGGGATAGGTATGACAGCAAAGAAAGTTTATAAATTTTTATTGGTGATTTTATTATTTAGTTTCGTGCTCACAGCCTGCGGGGGCGGTGATAAAGATGAAGCCTCAACGGCGCGCCCCGAACAAGTGAATTCGGCCCAAACAGCTTTTGCTCAACCGACGAATACGCCAAAACCACGGGCCACCTCAACCCCGTTGCCTGATATTGAAACCGAATTGGCGCGCACCACGGCCCGTATGGCACGGGCGGTATTAGATCAAGATGAAGAAGCGTATTTCAATCAGGTGTGGCAACAAGATCCGATTTTCTTGCAAGAACAACAAAATTGGTCACAGTTCTGGTTGGGTGAACATCTCGAAAACTTTACCCTAAGCCTGAGCTTAATTGAAACCATCAGCGATACAGAAGCCAGAGCGCGCATGACCGTTATCTGGAAACGTGGCGAAAACATGGACAATCAAGCCGGTGGCGCGACTCTGACGGTGCAATTCTTCAAAGAATCCGAGGATAGCGATACGTGGTTATTTGCCGGCGAAGCATGGGACACGGTGAGTTTATATTGGGATGGTGCAAATTGGACGCCGATTTGGGAAGGCGAAACACCCCCAACGGATGGTGAAGAACGCCTGCGGGTTTATTATATGCCCGATCATGGACCCATTGAAGGAACCCGTACTGCGGCGGAGGTACTGATTCAAGATTTGCCCGGAGCCTATAATGTGGTGCTGACTGAGCTGGATTATGAACCTACCCAAATTACGCATATCCGCCTTTATGATTTATCTGATAACCTGCGTTATATGACGAGTCTTGAAAATTCGCCGCAAACCGCTTATTGGAATGAACCCAATGAAGCCATCCGCTTTGCCATTGGCACGATATCGAAACAGCCCCCCGAAGTGCAAGCCCAAGTTATCGGTCTGACGACAGCGGTTATTTATCAGATGGCGGGCAATGCCGACGATACCTATCCAGACTGGGTGCCAAGTGCGGCCTCACAATTGATTATTGGGCGCAATTATCAAACGCAAACATGGATTAACAATAATATTGAATTTACGCTGAGCCTGTTACCCAATACCGAAGCCATTGAGCCGGAAGATTCACCGTTGTTGCAAGAGCCGGTCAGCTCGGTGGCCATGCATACATTCATGATTTATCTGGATGAAACCTATGGCGAAGCGCAACGCACCGCTTGGTTGAAATCAATCATCACGGGCACTGATCTTGAAACCGTCACGCAAGATGTTTTTGAGATGAGTTTTGAAGATATGAGCGCCGAGTGGTTAATCTGGTTGAGTCAACAACTTTAATTTCAGCGCACCGTGTGTAGCTAACTAAAACAAGAACAGGCTGATGCTGAAGTCAGCCTGTTTTTGCGTTATTAAGTATTGTTCTACAAGGAGCGTAGAGACTAAGAGAGATACACGTCGATGGCGTTAATCACACCACTGCGCACTTTTTGCGCATAAACCGCACCGATGGAATCGCCAGTTATTTCAATGTTCTGGCCTTGATCTGTGAGGATAATTTTTTGAACCGTGAGCTGATGTGTCGGCTGTTGAGTTGGGTTGTGGTACGTGACTTTACAGTGTCCCAAGAATGTGAACTGGATCTGTCCGTTTTCGTCAAATAAATCACCCGGCAAAATCGGTTTGAAGCTGAGTTGAAGTTCGCCGTTATAGATGCTAAATGGCTTCGGACCCATCATCATGTGATGCAAAATGCTCAAAAATTCCGCCGTTGAACCACTCAAGCGCGCCACAAAACCTTGACCATGCAAGGCTTCGTCAGGATGGGCACTACTCGCTATAAACGATGAATTTTCAAGGATGCTCCGCCCATAAATTTTCGGGTCTTGGAAGGCAATCAGGCCATTCTTGAACTCTGTATAGAATTCCTCATAAAGTCCCGCCTTCAGCAAGGCCAACAGATATTTGTAAGCCATGTGCATCCAAATGGAGCCATTTTCCAGCCAACCGGAGGTAAACGCACGAGCGCGCCCAATATCAATCGGTTGTTCAGCCAGCGAGGCATTGAGTTTATACATCTTCAATTTGGTGTCAAAGAGTTCGCTATGGCGGACACCTTCATAAACACCCTGCGCATCGTCGGTGTTATCGGCAATTTTGAGGAAACGCACGGGGCCTTCCAAGAATAGCGGCAAAATTTCGACCGCAAATTCATTGACACGAATATTCGGACGGCCTTGTTCATCGGTCGCATCGAGCAAATCGTAATGCGTCGGATGATAGCGGAAATAAGTGGGCGGTATACCGTTATTGA
>JBNLCD010000158.1:0-10383 GCA_050303635.1 Anaerolineae bacterium | reverse complement strand
TGTTGAAAATTGCGTAACCTGCCATACACCCGGCATGATTGGTTATGGCACATATCCGATGAATGATTTCACGGATGTGGTCGATAATGCCGAAGATATCGCTTATTTCGTCGATATTGGCTACATGCCGCCGTGGATGCCGAGCGAGAATTCACCCGAATTTGTGCATGAACGCGGTTTGACTGAAGATGAAATCAATACGATTGTGGCATGGTATGAGGGCGGCACCCCCTTGGGTGATATCAATAGCCGCATGGTGAAGAGTCTGCAAGAAGTTCCCGCGACGAACCTCAACACCATTGCTGTTGATTTGCAACTGACCATGCCCGAACCGTATACGCCCAATCCGGCTTTAACCGACGATTATCGGTGCTTTCTGCTAGACCCCGGCTTTACTGAAGATACTTTTGTTACGGGCTATCAAGTTTTGCCGGATAATGATGAAACGGTGCATCATGTCATCATTTTCCAAGCGAGCCCCACGGCCAAAGCCGAAGCGGACGCCAAAGCCGCTGAAGATGATCGACCGGGCTGGGAGTGTTTTGGTGGCACCAATTTAACTGGACGCCAAGGCGGTCCCATGATTGGCGGTTGGGTACCGGGCGCGGTGCCTTCAACATATTTGGATGGCACAGGCATTCTCGTCAAAGCGGGAAATTATCTCGTTTTGCAAATGCATTATAACTTGGCGGCCAATCAAGATGCGGACCAGACCACTATTCAGTTGCAATTGGCCGATGGCACGAGCGAAATTAGTGCGTTACGGGTCTTACCGATGTTGGCTCCGGTTGAATTGCCTTGTCCAGACGGGGTGGAATGTTCACGCCAAGAAGCTATGCTTGATGCCCATAATAATCGCTCGGATTTCCTGCTAAATCAGTGTGATAAAACGATCGAGGATTATGCTGATCAATCCGCTGATCATATTGTCAGCCAATGTGATTTTCAGGTGCCCATCTCCGGGTATATCACCAGTACCTTGCCGCATATGCATGAACTCGGCACCAGTACTAAACTCGAACTCAATCCCGATACGCCTGATAGCCAACTTCTGATTGAAATTCCGGCGTGGGATTTTCATTGGCAGGGCAGTTATCAATATATGGACCCGGTGCGCGTTGAAGTCGGCGATATGATACGCATCACCTGTGTCTGGGATAACAGTGAAGGCGCTAGTTATGTCGTGTGGGGTGAACGCACCTCGGATGAAATGTGCCTGAACTTCATCACTTATCTCACGGATGGTCAAATGTCAGGCCAATAACCTTTAAGTTTGTTGTAATCCATAGGAATCCTCTTGTTGAAGTCATTAACAAGGGGATTTTTGTTTTTGGCTCAATAAGCAATGTTGGAAATCCAATAATATTCTCTCGGATGTAGAACTATATTTTCCATTTCAGTGTAATATGGAATAGGCTTAAAGGGACCATTTATTCTATTTAAAATGGAATCAGGCCAATTTAAACTCTGGTAGGGACGACCAAATTCCCCTACACTTTGATATCTCTGGAACAAGGTCATTAGAATTATCAAAAACACAGAAGGTGAATACGTATATGTATGGATTTGAGCTTAAACGGGAAGTCGAAATCCCTGAATTAAATAGCCTAATTAAGGTATATGAACACATAGTTTCCGGCGCAACTTTAATCGCTGTTGAAAACGATGATGAAAACAAAGCTTTCAGTGTCAATTTCCGCACGCTCCCTGAAGATTCAACGGGTGTTGCCCATATTCTGGAACACTCGGTTTTAGGTGGATCACGTAAATATCCCGTCAAAGAACCCTTTGTTGAATTGATTAAAGGCTCCTTGCAAACCTTTGTCAATGCCATGACCTTCGGCGATAAAACAGTTTATCCAGTAGCCAGCACCAATCTGCAAGATTTCTATAATCTGGCGGATGTGTATTTGGATGCGGTTTTTTATCCGACCATCACGGAACGTACCTTGGCCCAAGAAGGCTGGCATTATGAATTAGAAGATATGGACCAACCCCTCGTCTATCGGGGCGTCGTCTTTAATGAAATGAAGGGTGCCTATTCCTCACCGGATGATATTCTGAGTGAATATATTGAGAAATCACTTTTCCCGGATAATCTCTATAGCCTCGATTCGGGCGGACATCCTGACCATATCCCCGAATTGACCTATGAACAATTCACTGATTTCCACAAAACCTACTATCATCCCTCCAATTCGATGATTTGGGTGTATGGCGATGCCCCACTGGAATCCAGCCTGCAATTGGTCGATGAATATCTGAAAGATTTCCCCAAGCCCGCCGAAACACCAGATATGTTGGTGCCGCTTCAACCGCAACTCAGTGAACCCGCCCGCTACACCTATCCCTATAGCGTCAGCGATGATGATGCCGATAATGCTAAATCATTTATCACCGTGAATTGGTTATTGCCGGAACAAACCGATGTTAATCTGGTTTTGGCCACGCGCATTATGTCTCGCTCGTTGGTCGGTACGCCGGCTTCACCATTGCGTAAAGTGCTCATTGAATCCGGTTTAGGTGAAAATGTCGTCGGTGGCGGCTTGCAAACATGGACTCGCCAAATGTATTTCAGCACGGGTCTCAAGGGCGTGAATGCCGAAAATATCGATCAAGTTGAAGCATTGATTCTCGAAACCTTGCAAGATATCGTGACCAACGGTTTTGACCCCGATATGATTGAAGCATCTCTCAATACCATTGAATTCCGTTTGCGTGAACAAAATACAGGCGGTTTCCCGCGTGGATTGGCGCTGATGTTCAATGCGGTCAACTTCTGGCAATATGATGCTGACCCACTTGAACCATTGGCTTTTGAAGCGCCGCTCGCCGCTATCAAACAAGCTTATGCAGAAAATCCGCGCTATTTTGAAGAATTAGTCCAAGAACTTTTCTTGAACAATATGCACCGGACCACGGTTGTCTTGGAACCCGACCCGCAACTGGCCGATCGCATGGAAGCCGCTGAAAAAGAACGCTTAGAAAATGCTCAAGCACAAATGAGCGAAGCGGACCTCCAAAAGATCATTGAAAACACAGCGGCTCTCAAAGAATGGCAAAATACACCGGATAGTCCCGAAGCATTGGACACCATTCCGCGCCTCACCCGTGAAGATATTGAGCCGGAAAACAAATCTGTACCCGTGGAAATCGAAAAAATCCAGGATGTTGAAGTGCTCTATCATGACTTGTTCACGAATGGCATTCTATACCTCGATCTAGGTTTCGATTTACACACCCTCAATACCGACCTGTTGCCGTATGCTGGCTTATTTGGGCGTGTCTTGCTCCAAATGGGGACCGCCAACGAAGATTTCGTGAAGTTCTCGCAACGCATGGGCCGCGATACAGGCGGTATTTACGATAGCCATTTCATTTCTGAAGTCCGCAATAACGATGAAACCAGCGCATGGCTGATGTTGCGCGGTAAAGCCACCGTTGAGAAAACCGACGCTTTGCTTGACATCTTGCAAGATGCTCTGCTTAACGTCAATCTGGATAATTCAGAACGCTTCCTGCAAATTGTGTTGGAAGAAAAAGCCAATGTTGAAACCCATCTGATTCCCGCCGGCCACATGGTGACTTATAATCGTCTCAAGAGTCATTTCACCACCAGCGGCTGGGTCAGTGAACAAATCGAAGGCATTGACTATCTCTTCTTCTTGCGTGAGTTAGCCACCCGTATCAAAGATGATTGGTCAGGCGTTCTCTCCGACTTGCAAAAGACCCAAATTGCCTTGATTAACTGTCAAGCGATGCTCTGCAATGTGACCGTTGATGCGGAAAATTACGAAGAAACCGTCAAACCCAGCCTGACTAAATTCATGAAGGACTTGCCGACCTCTGAACCGACTCTCATTGATTGGAAGATTCCGGCAATTGCCGACAACGAAGGTTTGACCATTCCAGCGCAAGTCAATTATGTCGGTAAAGCGGCTAATCTCTACGAATTGGGCTATGAATTACATGGCTCTGTTTCTGCCATTACGAAACATCTTAGCATGACCCACCTCTGGGAGAAAATCCGCGTGATGGGCGGTGCCTACGGCGCATTCAATATGTTTGATGCGACCTCCGGCTTGCTGGCCTTTATGTCCTATCGTGACCCCAATATCACCAACACATTGAATGCTTACGATAGTGCGGCAGAATTTCTGGCCAAGGTTGATTTGAGCGATAAAGAATTGACCGGAGCCATCATTGGGGCCATTAACTCACTCGATCAATATCAATTGCCGGATGCCAAGGGCTATTCATCGCTGGCCCGCCACTTGATGCACTATACCGATGAAATGCGCCAAAAACACCGCGACGAAGTATTGAACACATCCAACGACGATTTCCATCAATTTGCGGATGTCCTCAAAGCGGTGGCCGAAAATGGTAAAGTTGTTGTGCTTGGTTCCGAAAACGCGATCAAACAAGCCAATGATGAAAAAGGTGATGATTGGATTTCACCTAAGAAAGTCCTCTAAAATCACCATCATTTTTGAAATAAAAACACCGCTTCTTGTGCTCAGGAGGCGGTGTTTGTTTTAATCGCAATTGCGCGTGTGCTACTTTGGGAAAAAAACGGGCGACACACGTGCCGCCCCTACAAAAAATTTACTCTGTTTCAAAATTAGGTAGAGATAAGACATATCCCACCCATATGACACCTAATCCTCTTGTTCCGTCAAAAACTGCCAAACAGCCCCTTCAATTGATTCAATTTTCTTAATGAGTTTTTGCACCCGTTTCGCTTGACTAGGCTTCAATGAGCCTAGCCGCTGATGTAAAATATCGAGAAATTCATCCTTATTATCCGAATTAACGGCAATCACAATGCTTTCGGCATGCCGGGGTACATCTTTAGGCCGACACTCCCGCAAAAATCGCGTCAAAAATGGGAAAACTTCAGTACTGATGTCAGTATCCTTAGCGGCCATCATAGCCAAGACCCGAATGCCCCAATCTTGCGTAATAACCGAGCCTTTATTCGTGGTGCGTTGAATACGGGCCAGATGATGTTTTAGCTCATGATATTTGAGATGTGCAATCGACCCTAAAGCCGTCATACCACCCCACACCATTCGGTTATTCTTGTGCGTGAGCAAAGCGACAAAATTATCGCCATAATCTGCAATCAATTCGGGTTGACGATAGCCTACTTCATACAAGACTTTGATGCAATCGGCCTGAACCGCTTTATCTGGATTCTTCAAATGAGTGACTAATTCTTGAACTGCGGCGGTGTCGTTATGCCCAACAATTTCTTCGGCGAGTTCAATATTGGGTTCTTCATCATTACGATCTAAAGCTGAAGCCAGTTTTTCTAAAACCGACATTACCCACCTTCCTCAATTTCTTACTTGCTTCTCTAAAAGGAACCTATATAGCCCAAATTGCGGCATATCATACGGCTGTGAGCGAATATTCACCATAGCGAGCTATCTCTTCAAAACCCAGATGTTGATAGCAACGTATAGCAGATTTGTTTTCAGCGTGTACATTCAGCCCAATATGCGAAACTTTTTTTAACAACGATTGGCAGAGGGCCGCCGTCGTAATTTGCGCCAAGCTCTGCCCCCGATAATCAGGATGGGTCGTAATATTACCTAATGCGGCGACTTTATATTCTGCCGAATACACATGAATCCCCGCCACACTAACCAATTGACGATCCCGATAAATGCCAAAATATTGCTCAGTTTCCAGCATTCTTGCATCAAACCAATTTCCGGGATAGCTAACTCGATAAAGCGCTTCTAACTCAGCACAATGCTCAGTGGTTAAGGGAACCGCCTCTGATGTATCGATATTTGCCAACATGTCTTGATGATGCAGAGCCATTTTTAGATAAATGCCATGGGGCTCAACTTGATAAGTTGGTTTAAAGAGATCCAGCAATCCCTCGGTCAAATGAGCATAGATTCGCCGTGGTAAAAGATGTTGAATGCGACTCAGCAAATTGGCCATTGAGTGAGTTTCATCAGGTAACTCAATAGCTTGCAAAACCGGCGCATCAATGGCTGTGTATAACAAGGCGATTTGCTGAATATGATCGAGGTTATCAATCAAGCCATACCATTGTGTATAATCCCAGAAAAATGGATCTAAATCACCTAGTGCATACAAATTGCGATAGGGTTCGCGTCGTAGAACTTGCGCGATAGTGTCTTTAGTATGAAGTGTGATGGCCCGCATCTATTTGCTCCCGCTTTCGTCCGCAATCAAGCGCACCGTGATAATTTCAAACGGTTTGATATTAAGACTCACTTGATAAGTATCCTCTAACTCAAGCTCTGTTTGATTATCTTCCAAGAGATTGGTGATATAGGCCTCCGCTACGGCAAAATTGGTTAGCAAATTCACCTCGCCGCGTTGCCGATTACATTCATAGAGGCGCACAATTAGGCCATTGCCATCTTCGGCTTGTTTAACTGTTTCAATAATGGTGTGATTTGAAGCCGTGACCAATGAACTTAAGCTCTGCGGTTCCGTGCCACCACTCGGACTAACCAGCAACGGATTGTTGAGCGCATACGCTTCACGTGCAACATCTGATTGCGATAAATTGCTGTGCGGATAGAGGCTATAGGTAAATTCATGTTGGCCTTGATCTGCTTCAGGATCCGGCAACGTGGGTGAACGCAACAACGACAGTCGGATAATATTCGCCTGAATATCATGGCCATATTTACTATCATTGAGGAGCGCGATGCCATAATTGCCTTCGCCTAAACTGACCCATTTTTGCGCACAAGTTTCAAAACGGGCCCAATCCCATGAGGTGTTGCGGTGCGTCGGCCGCTCGACACTGCCCCATTGAATTTCATAGGTAGCCACCGGCGTTAAAATATCGACAGGGAAGGCAACTTTGAGCAAAATATGGCGTTCTTGCCAATCCACTGTGGTCGCAAAATCGAGCCGTAAACTGTTATAGGTCAGTGAAATGCGTTGGGTGATGGTGCTATTGAGAATGCGCCGCTCGATTTCAAGCGTAGCGCGTAATGGCCCTTTTTCAATAATTTTTATCGAGTGTGCAGGCTCGGCAAAATAGCATTTATCATCATAGAAAATATCAATATCCCACGCATCCCAATTGAGCGGACGATCTTCAAATGCTTGGAATTCGTTGGCACTGACCCCCTCCGGCAAAATCTCACGGTGACGCATTTTATCGTAGAACCGCACCAAATCGCCCGCTTCGTTAAATTCCACGCGCACATAATCATTTTCCAGATGACTTTCGGAGACACTCAGCGGAGACGAGGCCTCAGTCATCAACAAAATTTGGTCAGCGCTTAGCGCATTCACACTATAAGCGGCTACGGGTTCACTCGGTGCAATGAGTACGCCATTTTCAGTTGTTTGAGTACGATACACATCCGCTAACTCAGCTGAAATCTCGCCCTCATAATAGGCCAAATCCGTCCGGGCAAAACTCGTCGGGTTAATCAACAATAATTCGCCGCCGACTTGATTTTGCAAAATGGTGAGCGCTTCAGTTTTAACCTGTTGAGCAATCTCAGCGACTTCCGCATATTGTTCCAGTGATTCAACATAGACCTGCTGAATACTGCTCCCCGGAATAATATCGTGGAATTGATTCAAACAGACCAACTCCCACGCTTTTTGCAACGCCTCATGCGGATAGGTATAGCTCGCATCAAGCAAACTGGCCTGACTCGCCAAATATTCGGCATCATGGAGCCAAAATTCACTGTGACGGTTTGCCCGTTTATTGCGCGCTTGGGTGGTGTAGGTGCCGCGATGGGCCTCTAAATAGAGCTCCCCATTCCATGTCGGCAATTGATCGCCACTTTCGGCTTCCAGTTGCCGGAAGAAGTCAATAACCTTACCACGGCGCACTTGGGGCATGGCCGGGAAGTTGGCCAATTCGTGGGCATTTTCATTCATTTCGCGGGTTGGTCCACCGCCGCCATCACCATAGCCATAGCTCATCAACAAGGTTTCTTGCACATCTTTATGTTGAGATTTGGCCCACGTCCCTAAGACCGATAGTGCATTCAAATTGGTGGTATAGGTGGCTTTATTGAACAGACTTGGTTTAGCGCCGGGTGGTGATTCGGCTGGCGACGTGCTGAAATAAGTGAGCACCTGTGTGCCATCTAAACCCTGCCACCAGAACGAATCATAAGGTAACTCGTTATACTGATTCCAGCCAATTTTGATGGTGAAAAAATATTCCAAACCGGCGAGTTTAATCAGTTGGGGTAAATTCCATGCATAACCAAATACATCCGGCAACCATAAGACGGGCGATTCGGCTTCTTCGCCAAAATAGCGCCGGAAATAACCCCGCCCTAGGATAAATTGCCGCGCAAGGGATTCGTTGCCGCTGATATTGCAATCGGCTTCCACCCACATGCCGCCAATCGCTTCCCATTGACCGCCTTTGACCTGTGCCTGAATAGCGCTGAATAATTCGGGATAATCTTCGCGTACATATTCATAGAGTTGGGGCTGACTTTGCGTAAAATGATATTCGGGGAATTGTTCCATCAAGCGTAACGTTGTGTGGAAGGTGCGGCCCGCTTTAAGGCGTGTTTGGCCCAACGTCCATAACCACGCCACATCAATATGGGCGTGCCCTGCCGCAATCAGCTCCACATCCAGCGCCGGACCGATTTCTGCTAAGCCTGCGCGTAAAATATCGAGCGTTACGCGCACACTTTCATAAAATTCGGTCTCGAACGGCTCCAATAAATTCAGCGCCTTGAACGCGTCATCGAGGAGATTATAGAGCCGCCCCTGCGCTGGTTCTAAATCATCGAGCATATTCGCGGCTTCGAGCGCTGTCCGCGCTACCGCTAACAATTCGCGGGTTGGTTCATCGACCGCCACCACCGCGCATTCGCTCATGACTAATTGGGTATCTTTTTTCTTGGTAAATCCGGCGATGACTCCGGTCCAGCCGTGGAGCAACAAACTGTGAGTTTGGCCGTCGCGATAGTCGGCGGGCAGCAAAATTTCCTGGTGATGACGATCACAGGCGGCCAGGGAACGGCCGTTGACATACACCAGCGCCTCAGGATGACTAAAAGATGCCGCGTCGCCTAGCGGAAAATAAAGGGCAACGGTCGATGCGGCGTCAAAATCGGCTGGCACATGAAACTCAGTCCGCAAGCAAAAATTGACATCGCGTCCTCCCCAATACGTGCCGGGTGGTAACACTTCCCATGTATCATCGAATGGCTGATGCGGTGAGGTGTGTTCGTCGGGCAAAATCTTGTAATAAAAATCAGCGAGAGGGTGTTGATAACGATATTCCAGCGTTTGGAGTAATCGAATGCGCTGGGCAATTTTCTGAGCCGTAAAACGAATATCATGCCGCATCATGGTTGGCATTCCTTGGTCATATCAGATTAAATTGACTAGCTACAAATATTAGCTAGCCGAGCGAATAGACAATATTGCAAAGGTAGTTTAACGCTTGATCGTCCTATTCCCAAGTTTTTTATCGCAAACTTCTGCTCAAGGTTTGGTAGGTGGCCCAATCAACCGCCTAGCTATATAAAAATATGTCTTAGTTGGGATATTGATTGCTTCTTCAAGGGCAAATTAAAATACGACCCACTCATATATTTTAAGGATGATCAACATGGCTCAGCGTGAATTTTTGGACGAAAACCAAATTGTAAAATTTACCATCAACAAAGAATCGCGTGCTGAAATTGAAGCGTGGGCGCAATTAGTCTTAGAAACAGGTCAAACGTGGGATAAACAAAAAGCCTATTGTTCAATTCAGGATTTTCGCCAGATTAACATCCTAACACCTCATTTACGCAAATATGCTTCAGAGGTTAATCATTATTTTAAAACACTAAATTTAAAGTCAATCCATATCGCCATCATTCTTGATAAAAAGCAATTGGCGTTTATATTAGGTCGGTTGTTTTTAGAGCGAGAGATTCGAACACATGGTTTCAATCGACAACCATTTTCCAGCGAGGAAACAGCCATTTTATGGCTGAGACAATGTCGCACAGAAAGCAATAAAAAATAGGCTGACATTGGATAAGTATCTTCCACTTACCAATTTAACGCATCGTGCACCAACTCAATCGTAAACAATCCATCACGCTCAAGCGCTACGCCAATAACATCTACCCGCACCGGTGTTGTTTCAGGAATTTCTTCAATCAGGCAATACGCTTCGACTAATTGCACTAACCGCATTTGCTTGCGTTCATCAACACTGGCCAAAGCAGTTTCCAGCGCAGTTTTGCCGCGTCGAGTGCGCACCTCAACAAAAACCAGTGTTTCGCTATCTTGCGCGACAATATCGAGCTCGCCGTGTTCACAATGCCAATTTTGGGCAAGGATTTGCCAACCCTGTTCTTCAAGATACTGTCGGGCCAGCGCTTCCCCTTT
>JBNLCD010000157.1:0-10411 GCA_050303635.1 Anaerolineae bacterium | reverse complement strand
ATTCCTGACGATTTCAGTGCCCAGTTGCAAGCGGGTGAAGTCCCGACTCTGGAATATCGAAGCAATAATGATTTGAATGCGCCAACGGTGGTTAGTCAAGCGGTCAATACGGCAATGTCCCGCGTAGCGAGTTCAGTGATTGTGGCGGATGTCGGGCGCGACTTATTCGCTGACGACGAAAATATTGACCCCGAAGTTGCTTTTGCCGCCATGTATAGTGAAGCTGAAGCTATGTGGTCAGCTCCACCTATCGTTATTGAAGAAAAAGCGGTCAATGAAGATAGTAATGTTGGGTCAGGCACTGAACAATCAGTACCGGGCACAGCGTCAATGTTTGTCATGATTTCCATGTTAAACGGAGCTTCTGTGCTGGTCATTGAACGCCAGACAGGCACCTTACAGCGTCTTTTCTCGCTACCAGTGCCCAAGTATCAAATTGTGATTGGTAAGATGCTGGGTCCCATTTTATATGGCTTAGTGCAGTTTGCGATTTTGATTGCGGTTGGTCAGTTAATGGGTGTCGAATGGGGCAATCAATGGCTGGCTATTGCTATCTTGGTTTTGGTATATGTGCTTTGTACGGGGGCACTAGGATTTGTGCTGGCTACGTTCGTGCGGTCCGAAGCACAAGCCAGTGGCCTCACCATGTTGATGACGTTTACCTTGGCACCTTTGGGTGGAGCCTGGTGGCCGTTAGCGATTGTGCCCGATTTCATGGTGACTATTGGTCATATCTCGCCGATTGCATGGCTGATGGATGCCTTCAGTGACTTGATTTGGTACAACGGCGATTTAATCAGTATTATGCCTGAAATTGGCGTACTCAGCGGTCTGACCATTGTCTTGACCATGATTGGTGTGTGGCGTTTTAGCTACGAATAAGAATTAACATAATAGGGATGCGTAGTCTTGTGCATCCCTATGCCTCGTTCATATTTTCCGCAATCAAATGAACCCCGGATTACGGTTTTGATTGATATGTTGAATCAACATATCAATATATCAACATATTTATCAACCTATTTCAGAATTCTCTGGTTAAGGCCGCACGTTGAAGTGCATCAGGGTGCTACTTGTCATCGTCCCTTGATAAATGGCGCGCACCGTATTGGGTGCGGCCACATCAACCACCATTAGACGTTGGGGTTCGATGGTTTCGTCAAATTCAGCAAAGGCAGTCATTTGCGCGGACGGCGGATTAGCCGTTGAAACATAAATTTGGGTGCTGGTGTTAGACCATGCCGCCGCATCAAGAATCCCCGTTGTGCCATCAATTGAATAGATGGCAACTGGATTTGCCCCATTGCTTTGCGCAACAAACAACTGACTCGAAATCGAGACTGATGATAAATCATTGCCTTGCGGAATCGTTACATAAGCCAGTTTTGCGCCATCAGGTGAAGCTACCACACTGATAATAGTGTTTTGTCCGTCAGCGGCTACTAAAGTTGCGGATTGTTGCGAAACAACATCGTAAACTACCAAGCTATTATTCGGCGTCGGTGAGGTCGCCGTAGATGAATTGGCGATCATCACCAGCCGTTTACCATCAAGCCATGTCGGTGAAAGATGATAAAAATCAGGATGGTTCACTGGCGTTGTGCTATCAGTCGCGACTTCATAGACAAAGGTGCGGAAATGATCACGTCCTACCGTGATACCGACCGCCGGATCATAGGTGAAATCAATCAAATTATCTTGATTGTCATCTGCCCACGCAGTATAGGCAATATAGGTTCCATCCGGACTCCATGCTAAGGTCGTGGGCAAAATGCCATTCGGCGAAACAATACTCAAATCGCCCGTGGTCATGTCCGCCAAATATAACACGCCTTGCACATTTGATAGGGTTGGCGCTTGGTTCGGGTCAATAATACTGCCAAACGGCAATAATAAAGCGCTCATGGCGAGTTTGGAGCCATCCGGTGAATATTCCATTTGTGTGACCCAAAACGAACCCGGAAAGGCATTGGCCCCAAATTGTTCCACGCCAATTTCAGGATTACTCAGTGTTGCAATTTGTACGCTTGGTACGCCCGCATCATCGAGATTAAAATAAGCAATTTCAGGTTGGGTGGGATTCCAGTCGAAGGCACCCTGTTGCGAACCCACGGCTCCCACATTAGCGATGTCACCGTTTTGGGTGTTGATTAATTTGAGCGAAAAACGGGAAGCAAATTCCTCACTGACTAAGAATGCCGCCCATTGCCCGTCTTGATTGACTTTGACATTTTGGACAGCGAAAAGTTCGGCACACCCTGATAGGACAATGGCTAAACTTAATGCAAAAAACGTAACAGCCCAGCGACGATAGCGCATTGGCGTTTTATCTCCTTGTTAACTCCATAAAACTTAGCTGTAGTGTAGCAAATTCAGCCTGATAGTTTCAGCACGGTCACCCTACGTCTGAAACACTTTTATGTTGAGCAAGAATGCTGGAATTGTCTACAAGCATACACAATATTTAATTGGATTTATATTGTATGACGCTTCGTTTTAGCGTAGGCTATAAACCACTAATTCTCGCTGTAAATAAGGATATCTTGCTATGATAAAAATGTTGAAAATGTTAAAATATTTCTTTACGTTGTTTACTCAATCGAGCGGAGCAGATGTATCCGCTGAACATATGACATTTCTCCAAAATGTATTGGCTAATAAAGTTGATGAAGCCAATCTGCAAATCATGCTTTCAGAATATTTGAGCAATCAACAGGGTGACGCATCTGGTCTCATGCAAATTATTGACACGCTTTTGGATGATGCCACCATCCAAGGTGATTATACGAAGCAAGATATTTTAGATAAGATGAAAAATTTCATTCCCTAAAATCAATACTTCATCCGTAAAACTTTGGCGAGTTCTAAATGCTGTAAACCTTTAGTGCTCGCTTTTTGTTAATTTTATGAAAGTTCTTTATGAATTTAGATAAATTAGTAAGCAAAATTGTTCAAACGCCAAGAAATTTTGTATAGTTAAGCATTAGAATAAGGTGGCAAATATAAATTTTATTGAGAAATCTTTTTAGGGATGGGTACCCTTGACTACACAATCAACAAAGTCGATTGAATTAGAATGTATGAATTGTGGTTGGCGGGATGTATATAGCCAACCTATTAAACACTGCCCCAATTGCAGTGATGATATCCTGCATGCGCGTTATGATATGGAAGCATTGAAAAGCCAAAACTGGGCCGAGGTTATTCGATCTCGCAAACCCGGTTTGTGGCGCTATCATGAACTTCTTCCCATCAAAAACACCGAAAATATCATTACGATGGGTGAGGGTGGTACATCGATGTATCGCGCCAAGAACTTGGGAGCTATGCTTGGCCTAAAAAATCTTTATATCAAAGATGAACGTCAAGGTCCGACAGGTTCATTTAAAGATCGTCAGGCTTCAGTCGCGATTTCGGTTATGCATGAAATAGGTATTCCACAAGCAGTTGTGGCCAGTACCGGGAATGTTGCCATTGCCTATTCTGCTTATGCGGCCAAAGCAGGCATCAAAATGTGGGCCTTTTTCCCCAATCAAGTTCCCGGCGATAAAATCCGTGAAGTGGCGCTCTACGGCACCGAAGTTGTTAATGTAACCGGAACCTATGATCAAACGAAGACCATTGCCGCCCGTTTTGCGGACAATCAAGGGATTCACTATGATCGTGGTATTAAGAGCATTGCGGCGATGGAAAGTATGAAGACGATGGCCTTTGAGATTGCGGAGGATCTTGGCTGGCGTTCACCGGATTGGTTTATCCAAGGGGTCAGCGGGGGCATGGGTCCTTTGGGTGTGGCTAAAGGCTTTGAAGAATTGATGGAACTTGGCTTGGCGGATAAAGTTCCGGCTTTGGGTTTAATTCAATCTGAAGGCTGTACGCCCATTGTGGATGCTTTTAATAATAATCTTCCGGTGGCGGTCCCCGTTGAAAATCCGTCAACCATTATTGCTACGCTCAGCACGGGTAATCCGGGGCGAGCCTATCAATTGCTGTATGAAATTATGCAAAAATACGGCGGTGGTGCGGCGGCGGCCTCGGATGAAGAAGCATTTGAGATGACCAAGATTTTGGCCCGCACTGACGGCATATCCGTTGAACCGGCAACAGCCGTTGCCTTTGCGGGAATGGTCAAACTGGTTCGGAATGGCACCATTAAACCCAATGATGTCGTTGTTTTCAACTGTTCAGGGCATACCTTCCCGGTTGAAAAGGCGATTTTGGGTGAACGTTGGGCGAAGGAATTGGATATTTCAGAAACCAGTACTGCGCCATCCTTACCAACAACCAGTTTGGTGGAGGCCGTTGAAAGTGTAAAATCACCGGTACGGAAAGTTTTGGTTATCGAAGATACAGAAGACGCGGCGCGCTTGATGCAACGTATTCTCAGCGTCAATTATGAAGTACACATCGCGCATAATGGCCGTGAAGGTCTCGATATGGCATTCAAGATCAATCCCGATTTGATCATTACCGATTTAATGATGCCAGAAGTAGACGGGTTCTCAGTTATTGAACGCTTGAAAGCCAATAAGCTTTTCCAAGAGATTCCAATTATTGTGATGACCGCTAAAGAACTTACCGCCGCTGAGCGGGCACGTTTATCTGGACAAATTGATACTCTCTTGCGTAAAGGTTCGTTCTTGAATGAAGAACTTTTGCAACGCATTGTTGAGGCATTGAATTAAGTTTGGGGTTAAAAATCAACTACTGAATATGGAGCAGGCATGACTGACAGTTCAGCATCTACATCAAAGGGCTATGTATTATATATTGAGGACAACCCGCTCAATGCAAAGTTGGTTCAGCGTGTTTTAGCCGCTGAAGATTACGAAGTAAGAGTTGCCGTTGATGGCTTAAAAGGCATTGATTCCGCAATCGAGCGTAAGCCTGATATCATCTTGATGGATATTAATCTCCCCGATATGAGTGGGCGAGAGGTTACAACACGGCTACGGGCTATTGAAGACTTCAAAACTATTCCGATTGTGGCCTTGACCGCGCAAACCGATGAAAAACAGCGTGCCATGACGATTGCGGCAGGTGTTGATGGATATATCACCAAACCATTTGATGTTGAAGAGTTGGTTCAACGGGTGGCCTTTCATCTCAAGGGTGGCAAGGAGCAATTCCAAGTCAATCTCACGGAAGCCCAACAACAATATAGCCAAGAATTGGTTACCCACCTCGAACGCAAATTGCGTGAAGTCGAAGCAATTAATGACGAGCTTCGCCGGATGGACAAGATTAAGAGTGATTTCATCCAACGGGTGGCACATGAATTACGGACCCCCATCACAATTATTTATGGATATAGTCGTCTTATTCAGACTGCGGACTTAATTAAACCAACCTTACAAGCCCATCCCGAATTTCGCGCCTACGTGGATGGATTAGTTGAATCCATTGAGCGTATGCATGTTTTGGTTAACGAAATTCTAACTATCTATCGCATTGTAACGGGTGAGGTTGAAGCGAAGCTAAGTGCAATCAACCTCGCGTCATTGGTTGAAAATGTTTTGGCCGATTTTAAGAAAGCGGCTGAACAACGTAAGATGAATATCCGTTTTACTAAATCTGAATGGCCAACCACTGTAACCGCTGACAACGAGTTATTGACGCTGGCTTTCACGAATTTGGTGGGGAATGCGATCAAATATACGCCGGATAGCGGTACTGTAACGCTTAAATGCGAATCCCTGCAAGATAAATTAAAGATTCAGATTAGAGATACAGGGATTGGTATTTCGAAAGAAGACCAAAAACGTATTTTTGAACATTTCTTCTCCGGTAGTAACACAGATTTACATTCGACTAGCAAAACTGCATTCCAAGGTGGCGGTTTAGGTCTAGGTCTTTCTATCACGAAGGGCATTATTGAAGCACATCAAGGTACTATTCGGGTCGAAAGCGCCGGTAAAGATGAGCAAAAGTTACTAGGTAGCAATTTCATTATTGAAATCCCGCATCGCAAAAATTATGAAACGCTGTCATCATCCAGCAACTCGACACGCCAAGAAGTTCTGCCAGAAGCCAAGCCAGACTCTGGGGAAAAGCCGAAGTCTTAGACGCCAAGCCGTTGAATTAAATATCTGGAAACATTATGCGATCAAGAATAAACCCCGGACTTCTGGCGGCTTTACTAACGCCGATGTTTCTGGGAATGAATCCTATATTTGGCAAGCTAGCCTACAAAAATGGTGCTGATCCATTTACAGTTGCCGCGTTGCGTACCGGGCTAGCTGTGCTTATTTTAGGGATTGTTTATCTTCTTTTTTGGCGCAAATATCTCTATATCTATCCGTTGGGGCTAATTAATTGTGTAGCTGTTGGCTTTGTGAACGGTATCGGCTCTTTAATGTATTACAATGGCCTCAATTTATTAGATGCTTCTGTAGCTCAGCTATTGAATGGCATGTATCTAGTCTTCGTTATTATTTTGACGCGCATCGGCGGGGAAAGATTTGGTAGACGGACTATCCTGCGTGTTGGAATTGCTTTGTTTGGGTTATTGCTCATTACAGGGGGCATCCAGGGTGAAGCGAGTGGCCTTGGAATTGGTTTAATGCTAGGCAATGCCCTATTATTTGCGGGAACCGTGGTTATGAGTCAACGGGCTCTGCATGAAATGCCGGCCCAAACGGTTACATTTTATGCGTTGTTGACAATGGCTATTGTGGTCGCGATGGCACGCGTCGCCTATGATTTGCCGTTTTTTGTTAAAGATGCCAGCACCGCTAATTTGAATGCAATGTGGGCTATATTTGCCTTAGCGATTACAACGGCCCTTTCACGTTTATTGATGTTTTTGGGTGTGAAGGGTTTAGGCAGTGTGCGCACAACCCTTTTAGCAATCTTCGAAATGGCAACTTCCATCTCACTAGCTTTTATTCTACTTGGCGAGAGTTTCTCATCCTTACAGTGGTGGGGGGTAGGCGTGCTTTTAGTGAGTATGCTTATTCCGGTTGATTTAGTGCCTAAGAATGTCAGTCCAACGTCTTATTGGCCAGATATTACCCGTCTCCAACTCTGGCAAGTAGCGTTTAATCATGCTTTTACAGATAATCTCACCAAGCTTTCATCGCAAGAAATGAAAACGGTCCAAACCTTGATGCAACAGGACAAATATACAACGCAAGAGATGATTGTGGTGGGTGAGCTATTTGAAAGCACGAAGCCCAAGCAACCGCAGAATTTGAAAGAATATCTGGAACAAGAAGGGTTGTTAGATCCTTTGGAGAAAATGGAAGCCACAAATCCAACCATACCGGATGAGGCTACCAAAGATGATGACATATCCGAAGTGTAATATGGCAAAACAAAATGGCGCGGGACAATTTCCTGCGCCATTCATTTTAGGTCAGTGGTTATTCGCTGGCGTTTGCTTCATCTAGAGCCGCTTTGACGTCAGGATCAAGTCCGGCAAAGTCGCCCAGCCATGTATAGAATAATGCATCTAAATCTTGACCAGACGCCGCTTCCATATGTTGGAGAATATCTACCGGAGTAGCCACACCATATTTCAAATCAGCATAATAGGCTTGCAAGCCAGCGCTAAATGCCTCATCACCAATTTCCTGAACTAATGCGTTATAGAAAAGGGCCCCTTTGGCATAGACTAATACACCGTATTGGTTGCTGGCATATTCGGCAACAGGCAAATTAACGGGTAAGTCTTCGGCATTGTTACCCTCTTTATACCGATTATAGGCATCTTCATAATATGACAGGCGCGCATTGGCTTGCACTTCACCACCCTGTGGCAAATTCATCCAATACACATATGATTCAGAAAAGGTGGTTAATGCTTCATCAAGCCACGGATAATTAATTTGATCATTACCAACAACCCCATACCACCATTGATGGGCAACCTCATGCACAATCGTCACTTCCATTGTGAAGTCAGCATTTGCCCAATGATTGTTGGTGATGACAATCACGCCAGGAAATTCGATACCTGAAACATTAAAGGTTTCAACAATATCTAATTCCGCATAAGGATAAGCACCAAATTGCTCATTAAAGATACGCATCGAATCGACACCGACTTCTAAAGCCCAAGCCGCCGCATCTTCATCTTCAAGGAGATAGTAGATATTGACTGTTGTATCGTCAACAACGCCCGAAAGTTTGCCAATGGCTGAGCTGGCAATAACAATTGAATAGCGCATTGGGCCTGTCACAATATGCTCAGTAACGGTCCCATCTTCATTTTGAGCCTCATCAATAGTAACCCCACTCACAACAGTGGTTACATCTTCGGCATGCGTTAACTTAATTTCATAGAGAGCCGTTGTTGCATAATGCGGATCACCTTGAGACGATGCTTGTTCGGTCCACCAACCGCCATTTTCGGGTTCATAAACGGAGAAGACAGGATGCCAACCCGGTGCGGATAATAGATCTAAGCTATAACCAAAGCGGCCATAAGAATCGCTGGTTGCACCACGATAAGTCTTTAGGCTAAAGTTAATGACCATTTCGACAGAGGCATTAGGCGCGAGTGATTCGGCTAAAGGTACGGTGAGTACACTATTGCGCTCACTTAATTCAAATTCGACATCTTCGTCTGCGATGCGCACCGCTTCGATTTGCATATCGCCACCCATTGCGGGTAAATTGGGATAGAGACGAAATACAACACTATCTAGCGTATCTTCAGAGGTATTTACATAACGGGCACGTTGAGAGCCGCTAACGATAGCAACTGTTGAATCGAGTTCAACATTCGCCTCGATATAATAGCGATTGCCATCAACCCATTCATCAATATCACTCGCGTAATCAGAGTGCATGGCTTGGGCAAAGTTGGTTGTTTCATTCCAATCAACTGCTGTGGCGTCTTGGATTTGAACTTCGGTCGGGGTTGAGGTCGTAGATGTGCCTTCTGCAAGATTCATGCCCTCAAAATCACCAACCCACTCATAGAAAAATTCGTCTAAGTCTTCACCAGAGG
Source organism: Anaerolineae bacterium (assembly GCA_050303635.1). GTDB lineage: Bacteria > Chloroflexota > Anaerolineae > Aggregatilineales > J027 > JAKEEQ01. The sequence continues at coordinate 1,455 of JBNLCD010000157.1, read as the reverse complement.
CTTCTTCCATATGGCGTAGAATATCCGCCGTATAGGATATGTCGTATTTCATATCAGCAAAATAGGATTTCAGACCAGCCATCAATGCTTCACGACCAATCTTGCGCTCAAGTTCATTGTAGAATACGGCACCCTTAGCATAAATGAGCATCCCATACTGATTATTGGCATAGGAAGTAACGGGTAAATTCATGGGCAAGTCAACAGAGCCCGCTGAGCCCCGGAAGAAGTTATAGCTGTTACGATTGCTTTGGATTCGTTCATCAGCCCGACGCTCGCCGTCTTCATAAGCATAACGCCAATAGACTGATGCTTCTGAGAAGGTCGTCAATGATTCATCAACCCATGGATTATTAACCTGGTCATTCCCAACTAAACCATACCACCATTGATGGGCGACTTCATGGGAGACGGTTGTTTCCATTCTGACACTACCATTTTCCCAACTATTGTTCGTAATGACGACTACACCCGGAAACTCAACACCTGAAATAGTGAATGTTTCAACAATATCTAGTTCAGCATAGGGATAATCCCCAAATTGCTCATTGAAGATACGAACGGAATCGACACCAACTTGAAGTCCCCAATCGGAACCCCGTTCATCACCGGGCAAATAGAACACATTGACTGTTGTATCATCGACAACTTCAGACACTTTACCAATAACAGGACTGGCGATAATGATTGAATAGCGCATTGGGCCTGTCACAATATGCTCAGTAACTGTCCCGTCATCATTCATCGTTTCGTCAATAGTAACACCGCTCACCGCAGTGACGAGTTTTTCAGCATGGGTCAAATAAACTTCATAAAGCGCAGTAGTGGCATAATGTGGGTCACCTTGGGGGCTCGCGCGTTCGGTCCACCAACCACCTTTTTCTGGCTCATAAACAGAGAAAACAGGATGCCAACCCGGCGCGGCTAACAAATCCAATTGGTAACCAAAGCGGCCATAAGAAGCGTTCATTCCGCGTTCCGCAACAGTCACAAAATCAATAACAGTTTCAGATGCTTCGCCGGGAGCTAATGGTTCTAATAACGGAACAACGACAACCGTGTTGCGATCAGTAACTTCGAAATCAACCTCTTGATTATCAATTTTCACGGATTCAACCCGCATATTACCACCCATAGCTGGCAAATTGGGATAGAGTCGGAAAACCACTGTGTCTAAAGTATCTTCCGATTTATTGATATAGCGAGCGCGTTGTGAACCGGTAATAACGGCGGCAGTTTCATTAAGTTCAACATTGGCTTCAATGAAATAGCGGTCGCCATCAATCCATTCATCAATATCATCAACATAATCAGGCCGCATGGCTTGCGCAAAATGAGTCGTGTTATCCCAATCAACCATTGAAACTTCAGGAATTGAACTGACCGACACTGGGGTGGCTGTCATATGGGGTACGGCGGTGCTTGTCGCTGGAATGGTTGGCAGTTCACCATCGG